>NZ_JBLZFZ010000014.1:0-136048 GCF_050753385.1 Pantanalinema rosaneae CENA516 | reverse complement strand
AGATGTGTATAAGAGACAGAGATAGGGGAGATGGGGAGGAAAGAGAGGCAATGCCCTCATCTTGCCCACCTTCTTTGCCGATTCAACCCCTGCCCCTGTGTGCCGCTTGCCACTCAACCAAAATTATTGCGCTGACCGCTAGTGTATTTGAGGAGACGAAAGCAGCGGCGGCGGCGATCGGCTGTGATGATTTTTTGCGCAAACCGATTCAGGTGAATACATTGCTCCTGAAGCTGGCAGAACATCTTGGGGTGCGATATTTATATGAAGAATCGGCATCAGAAGCGCCAGCGCCACAGGGATTAGTCGAACCTTTGGCCCGCGATCGCCTGCATATTCATCTGGCTCAAATGCCCTTAGCCTGGGTGAATCAACTCCATCAAGCGGCATTGAGAGGGTTTGATCATCAAATTCTTCAACTGATTGATGAACTGTCGGATACCCATACAGTATTAGCTCATGCGCTAACCCATTGGGTACATAACTTTCAGTTCGACGAAATTCTGGATCTAACTCAACGCTTTCTGGAGTAATTGCTGGTCATCTGGTCAGAAGTCAAGCATATTGGTCTTGCTCACTGTCTAATCACTTGTTAATTTCAGCTAATAGCTTGTTGTATGGATGCGGTATGAATAGCAATTTTGCTGATAAACCTAGAGGTGACATTCTCATTGTCGATGATACGCCTGATAACCTACGGGTATTGTCGGCAATGCTGACGAATCAAGGGTTTGAAGTCCGAAAGGCATTAAGCGGACAACGGGCGATCGCATCGGTTCAGGCAGACCCACCAGATCTGATCTTGCTAGACATTAAAATGCCGGAAATGAATGGCTATGAGGTTTGCCAGCATTTGAAAGCAGATCCCAATACCTGTGAAGTACCGATTATTTTTATCAGTGCGTTAGATGATGCGTTAGATAAAGTCAGAGCCTTTGCGGTAGGTGGAGTTGATTATGTGACAAAACCATTTCAGGAAATTGAGGTGTTAGCGCGAATTGAGCATCAACTACGCATTCAACGCTTGCAACATCAACTCATTGAACAGAATGAAGAATTGGCACGATCGAACCGAGAACTAGAGCAGTTTGCCTATGTAGTATCCCATGACTTGCAACAACCACTCCAGAGTGTAACTGGGTTTGTCAAATTATTGTTATTAAAATATGAAAATACGCTGGATGAATTTGCATTTGATTATCTCAATCGTATCCATGATGCGGGTAGTCGGATGCAGCGCTTGATCCAGGATTTACTCGCCTACTCTAGAGTGGGTAGACAAGATCAGGACTTGCAGGTTGTTGACTGTAATCTGGTGCTGAAGCAAGTGTTAGATAATTTGCAAATAACGATCGAGGAAAAACAAGTTAAGCTGACCTATGATGAATTACCAATGGTGATGGGCAATGAAACCCAATTGATTCAACTGTTTCAAAATTTGATTAGTAATGCCGTTAAGTTTGTCCGTCCTGACACGATCCCCCAGGTCAACATTGTCGTGAAGCCTCAGGAACAGCAGTGGTTATTTGGGATTCAGGACAATGGCATTGGCATTGAGCCTCAGAACCTGGAGCGGGTATTTGAAATTTTCCAACGTGCTCATTCCGCTAAAAACTATCCTGGCACTGGGATCGGTTTAGCCACCTGTAAAAAAATTGTCGAAAGCCACGGTGGGCAAATTTGGGTGGAATCGCAGTTAGAGCTAGGAACCACATTTCATTTCTTGCTGACAGCCGCCAATGGTCATCCCTGAATTTAAAGATAGTGTGAACCTCGGATGTTGTCCGTAATAATACGGTTTTTTGTAGTAAAGTCTCACCCCACGATCGCATGACTCGATGGCTCATGTCGGATGATGGCGTTGCTTGAGAGTGAAGTAGACTGTGGTTCCGACTCCTAATCGAGATTCGACCCAAATGCGGCCATCCTGATTTTCAACAATCTTTTTGCACGTAGCCAGACCAATGCCGGAGCCTGGGTACTGTCGAGTGTTGTTCAGGCGGTGAAAAGCTTCAAAGATGCGCTTTAAGTGTTCGGGAGCAATACCAATGCCATTATCATGAATCCCAAAACACCAGCTTTGATCCTGTGGTTGGACAGAGATTTTTACCTGGGGAATTGTACCTGGACTGACGAATTTAATGGCATTAGCAATTAAGTTTTGAAACAGTTGCATCAATTGAATTTCATCGCCCTGGACGATCGGGAGGGCATCAGCAACGACGATCGCCTGTTTCTCCAGAATGATCATCCTTAAGTTCGTTAGTACCTGAGTCAAAATGGCATTACAATCCACAGGTTCTAATACCCGGGGGGATTTGCCAACTTTGGCATAGGTCAGCAAATCTTGAATCAGCCGTTGCATTTGTTTACCCGAATCAAGAATTTGTTGTAAATATTCCTGGGTACTGGTGTCTAGGCTGTCGCCCGACTTCATCAGAATCAACTTTACAAATCCTGTCACACCCTGTAGCGGTTGCTGCAAATCGTGAGATACCACATAGGCAAACTGTTCCAATTCCCGATTCGATCGAGCTAATTCCTCATTCTGAGCGATCAACTGCTCCTGTTGGGCGATTAACTGGTTGCGCAATCGTTGAAGTTGGAGATGATGCTCAATCCGGGCTAATACCTCGGCGGCTTCAAAGGGCTTGGGCACATAGTCCGCACCACCGACTGAGAAGGCTTTCACTTTATCGATCGAGTCCTGAAGCGCACTCAGAAAAATGATCGGAATATCACGGGTAGCCGGGTTTGCCTTCAAGGCGGTACAAACTTCGTAGCCATTCATTTCTGGCATCCGAATATCCAGCAAAATCAGGTCAGGTGGTACGGCTTGGATGGATTTGAGGGCTAGGGAAGCACTGGGCGATAAGCGAACGCAGTAACCCTGTTTGGAGAGCATCTCAGCTAATAAATGGAGATTAGCGGGAGTGTCGTCAATGACTAAAATGTTCCCTTTTGGGGGAGGAGAAGCGATATCGACCATGCTGGAGCTATCCCAAGGTGCTTGAGGCTAATGCTACCAAAGAAGAATAAGAGACTTATAAGCTGATTGAAGCCATCATAAATCCTTAGCGCTGGGAATAAAATAGTGATAAAGGCATATCGAGTTTAGAGCTAATTGCCCCCTGGCTCAGACAAGATAATCAAGGATAGATCCAAAGTGGCTGCATAATCACACGATGATTTCGGTGAGGGCTGAAAAAGATACTACCTCTGTAGGGGCAAGGGCTTCAGCAGGTAAGCGCTTAAACTAACCCAGATCTGGTTGCTGTTCGTGCCAACTGTGCGGTCTATGCTACGTCATGACCACGATAGGTATAACCTAGCCACCGCTGCCCCTACTAGGCTGGCGATCGTAGCCACTTTGCTCAAATGAGTTTGTAATCCTATGCGACTGTTGTTAGTAGAAGACGACGAAATCTTAGCGCGGCAATTGGTGGCAAAACTAGCCGCTCAGCGGTATGCGGTAGATCTTGCCTGTGACGGCGAAGCTGGCTGGGACTATACGCAGGCGGCCTCGTATCAGTTGATTGTTTTGGATGTCGGATTGCCAAAACTGGATGGGATTTCCCTGTGTCGGAGGCTCCGTTGCCACAACTATCAAGGTTCGATCCTGTTACTAACGGCGAAGGGTAATGATGCGGATAAGGTGCAAGGGCTAGATGCGGGAGCCGATGACTATGTGGTGAAACCCTGTACGATTGAAGAACTCTGTGCTCGAATTCGTGCCCTGCTGCGGCGGATGGGACAAGCAGAGCAATTAGTCCTGGCCTGGGGTGAGCTTCAGTTAGATCCTAGTGTTTGTCAGGTGACTTATCACGATCATCCCCTATCGTTGACTCCTAAAAGCTATGCGCTGTTAGAACTGTTCCTGCGCTATCCGCAACGGGTGTTTAGCCGAAGTCGATTATTGGAGGAACTGTGGAATTTTAACGATCTGCCGGATGAAAGCACCGTCAGAGCTCATATCAAGCTGCTGCGCCAACAACTGAAAGCCGCTGGGGTGGACGAAGAGGTAATTGAAACAGTGTATGGCTTAGGGTATCGCTTAAAGCCGCGTACCAGTCCTGATATCACGATGATTGCCTCTGCCAGCCCAGTCCAGGCAGCGACCACTGAAATCTGGCAACAGGTGAAGGAGCCGTTTCTAGAACGATTGAGTTTAATGGAACAGGCGATCGCGGCATTTCAGGCTGGCACTGGGTCGGAACAGTTACGATCGCAGGCGGAGCAAGCTGCCCATAAGCTGGCAGGCTCCCTGGGCATGTTTGGCTACCATGAGGGATCTCGATTGAGTCGCAACCTGGAACAGGGCTGGCAGTTTTTGGATCCCTCCAGGCTGCTATCCCAATTGCAGCAATGGGTCGATCACTTGCGTCAGGAACTGCACACATCTCCAATGGTGGTTGGGGCAGGGTTAGACGCTGAAGCAACGGCGACTACTCAGCCAATGGCCAATGTTATCCAATTTTCTGCCTCGCCAGAAGCGGCGATCGTTCCCGAGTTACCCCCATCGGCAGTCGAAGCGCGGATTTTAGTGGTGGATGATGATTCACTATTGCTGAAAGGCTTGCAGCAGTTGCTGTCTAAGTGGGGGATGGACGTGTTAACGTTACGGACGGTAGAAGGATTTTGGTCGAGTTTGGTGGATTATAACCCTGATCTATTGATTCTAGATGTTGATCTGCCGGGGTGTAGTGGGATTGACCTTTGCCATGCAATCCGGCAGGACAATCACTGGAATGCTCTGCCGATCTTATTTCTGTCAGCCCACCGTCAGCCTGAAAGCATTCATCGTCTTTATGCGGTGGGAGCGGATGACTATATCGCAAAACCGTTCACTGAGCCAGAGTTAGTCACCCGAATTTTGAACCGCCTGGAGCGCCATCGCTTGATTCGCCTTCATGGTTTACGTTACGACCAGGATGCTAGCAGTGAGACGTCAGCATGAGTACAAAACGCATTTTAGTGATCGATGATGAGTTTGCTGTTTTAAAGATTATTGAGGCAAGTTTAAAATTAACTCGTCAATGGGAGGTGCTGGTCGCAGAATCAGGCAAGGAAGGGTTAGCGATCGCCCAAACTGAGCGCCTGGATGCCATTCTGTTGGATGTGATGATGCCAGGGATGAATGCGTTAGCGATCTTAAAGGAACTAAATAAATCTTCAATGACGCAAGCGATTCCAGTCATTTTGTTAACCGCAACGGTGGAAATTGCTAAACAACCGGACTATGTGCAGTCTGGCGCTAAAGCGGTGGTCATTAAACCCTTTGATCCCGAGTTGTTGCCGGTACAGATTGAAACGGTTTTAGGCTGGAGTAGCGAATGACCGATCGCTGATCGCGGTTGGGTGGAAAACTCCTGGACTAGAATATCCTGCCTCCTGCCCTTCGGTTGTTGGCAAAGAGGGAGCCTGAGCTTTGGCGGAAACCTGCGTTTGCTGCTGTTCCTGTAAGCCCGGTTGCCGCTCGGGAATCTCTTCCAGCAAGGTTAGTACGTATTGAGGTTGTCCAGAGCGATCGAGAATAGCTGTTTTGCGAATCTGTAACAGCTTAGCGGTTCCTTGTTTGGTCAGAATCGTGGCGTTGGGAATGGTTAAAACCTGAGACATTGTGAATAATTCCTGCTCGTTATCCATCAAACGATTAGCCTGTTCCGGTGGGAATAGATCATACGCGGTCTTACCCAAGGCTTCGGCGGCAGTGTAGCCGAGAATTTGAGTCGTAGCTAAGTTCCACACAACATATTTGGACTCGGTTAATTCTTTGACAATTAATCCGATCGGCAAGTTTTCTAGAATTAAAGTGGATAAATTTTGGGTCACTAAATTATCAGCTTCAGCCGCCCTAAACTCTAGAATAATTTCCTTGAGTAAGGCTTCTTTTTCAGCATTTGTGCGTTCTAACCAATCTAAAGCGGCTTCTGTGCGATCGAGCTTTCTCTGAAGAATTTGATTCGCTCTTTCAAGTTCCTGTAGCCTTCTTTCATACTCAAAACTATCCATCAATCCATCGTCTCC
Source organism: Pantanalinema rosaneae CENA516 (assembly GCF_050753385.1). Lineage (NCBI taxonomy): Bacteria > Bacillati > Cyanobacteriota > Cyanophyceae > Leptolyngbyales > Leptolyngbyaceae > Pantanalinema > Pantanalinema rosaneae. The sequence goes on along the minus strand of NZ_JBLZFZ010000014.1, from coordinate 130,021 downwards.
GGTTGTCTAGCTATCCTCATTAGACCGATCAATAAGGGTGCTGAGGAGGGAGCTTACCCAACATTTATTAACAGTACCCAGTCATTTGGGATACTATATCTACTTTAGTGAGAAGTTGTGAAAATGGTGTGAAGGCTTGCCGGTCATATTACCTAAACTGTGATAGCTACTGTTATGTAGAGAACTTACCTTAGAGGTAATCGGCTGCGATCGCAAGAACAATTTTCTGTATTCACAGGATTTTCACAGGGATATGACATAGTGTTGTCAATGCATTGAGTCGCAGTTCGCATTCAACAGAGGGTGGCACTATGCTCAAATGGGAGAATCTTGAGCAGGTTGAGTTAGGTTTAAACACAGCAAACACATGTTTAAATGAAACTATACTGAATACATTTAACACGATTCTAGGGCATGAATTGCGGACTCCATTGACCTCAATTCACGGAGTTCTGAGTCTCTTAAAAAGCGGTCGATTAGATAGTCAGACCGAGGAAGGACAAGTATTGTTGGAGTTAGCGGTTCAAAGTACAAATCGCTTAGTGCGATTAGCGAAAATGCTGGAACATGAATCTGTACCTGAAATTACAGTTTGGTCTACAGCAGATCTGGAGAGGTTGCAGTTGGCGAATGATTTATATTCTGCTTTAGAACGCCAGGAAATTCTAGTTTTTTATCAGCCGATCGTATCGTTGATAACACATAAAATTATTGGATTTGAAGCTTTATCCCGGTGGTATCATCCAACCAAAGGGGTAATTTCACCTGGAGTATTCATTCCCATTGCCGAGGAGACTGGGTTAATCCATCGTCTGGGACACTGGGTATTAAAACAAGCCTGTCATCAATTATCGACTTGGCAACATCAGTATCCCAATCATCAGCCTTTGACAATCAGTGTTAATCTTTCCGGTCATCAATTATTACAAAAAAATCTGCCCAGTGTGGTCGAGCAAATTCTATGTGAGACTGGGCTAAATCCCCACTTGTTGGGCTTAGAAATTACTGAAGGAACTTTAATTAGCAATCACGCAGAAACGACTAAGGTTTTAGCTAACCTCAAGTCCTTAGGAATCCAACTCGATATTGATGATTTTGGTACAGGGTATTCCTCATTTGCCCGCTTGCAATCTTTACCCATCGATCGCTTAAAGCTCGATCGGGCATTTGTTAGCCAAAAACAATGGCTAGTGATTGAAGGAATTATCCGGTTAGCCTCCAGTTTAAAGTTAGATGTGATTGTTGAAGGCGCAGAAACCCAAGAGGAATTATTATCACTCAAACAGGCTGGTTGTCAGAAGGCACAGGGCTATCTATTCTCTCGTCCCGTCAGTAGTCAGGATGCTGAAAGTTTAATTGTAGCTCAGTCTAACTTGTCACGTTCACCCCTCTAGCAGAAGTCACCTGTATGAGAAAAACAAGTGATATTAAACGGTTTGGCTTCCAGAAAGAGCATTTTTCGGATGTGTTTGTTGCTGATCAGTTTCCTAATTTGGTGGAATTGGTCAGCCATGAATTACGCACCCCACTGACCTCACTGTTTGGAGTTCTAGAACTGTTAAATAGTGGTCATTTTGGCTCTCTTTCTGAGGAAGGTCAACATTTTTTAGACATTGCTATTCGTAGTGCGGCACGATTAAAGCGTCTGGCTGATGCTATTTCTAATGAACCCGCTATTTCGATGGCAATTCTATCAGATGATAAAATTGCTGAATTGCAGTTAGAAAACGCGCTTGTATCTGCCTTCGATCGCCAAGAGTTCCATCTCCTCTATCAGCCCATTGTTGCAATCAACACAGGGGAGGTTAATGGATTTGAAGCCTTTGCTCGGTGGCATCATGGTGAAAAAGGGTGGATTCCTCCCCATACCTTTATTCCCCTGGCTGAGAAGATAGGGCTAATGCATCGTCTAGCTCTCTGGAGCATTGAGCAAGCGTGCGGTCAACTGCAAATCTGGCAGCAACAATTTGTGTGCCCATCCCCGTTGACGATGAGTATTAATCTATCTGTCTTACAGTTTTCTCAGCCCGGTTTAGTCGAGCAGATTCAACAAATTCTACAATCCAGACAGGTTGATCCGACTTGCTTAACGTTGAAAATTAGCGAAAGCACAATACTACCCAATCCGGAACAAGCAATTGCCGGACTTGCTCAACTGCGATCGCTGGGCATCCGATTTTATATTGATGATTTTGGGGCGGCTTATTCGCTACTAGGACACTTAAAAGATCTCCCCATTGATGTCCTTAAGATCGATCAAGCCCTGATCCGGGAGCACAATTGGGAGATGAGTGAAGTGATTTTGCTGATCGCTGAGCGATTAGGATTAGAGGTGATTGCTGATGGGGTGGAAACACCGGAAGAACTGCGATCGTTGCAGGCTTTAGGATGTAAACAGATGCAGGGCTACTTCTTCTCCCAACCCGTGGATAGCCAAGCGGCGAGTTTGCTACTAGCCACAACAACCTCCAAATCAGCAGGACAGGCAATACCGTTCAATTAACTGTCGCATCATCATTGCCCTGATGGTCTACCAACTGCCAAATTGTCACAAGTTTGTCACAATAACTTTTCTACAATGGAAGTATAGTTTTATACTGGTTACATCCCTTGGTAATGTCAGGCAGGGAGATGGATAGAGATCGGTTTCTCGTCCTGAACCACTGTTATTACTAGGTCTGCTCAGGTCATTCTAGCGTCCGAACCACGGGTAAACGTCTGGATCACAATAGCTCTGGTATAGCCAGCAATGGCAGGTGTAAAAATTGTTACGGGCTCGATAGTGGTCTACAATACCCAATTCTTAAATGCTCATGGGGGTAATGATGGCCAACCCTAATTTGATCAGGGTGTGTTTGATCAGGGTGTGAAGGGGTAAACGTTTATAGGGCTGTATCGTTGAAGGTGCCACAGTCGGGGTTCTACCAGTGATTACAGGGCTAACTAATCAGGCACTGGTTAGAGGCTACTGAACTATTATGAACGCAGATAAGATGCAGCAATTTCTCAGAACTCTTGGGCGATTTCAGCTTCACTACAGGCGATCGCCATTGTCGTCTGGTTTAGAGTGGGGGAGGCGGCAGTGGCAATATGGCAGTTTAGGGATCGTCAGTTGTGGTTTGACCCTGGTTACAGTACCGACGATCGCGGTTTCCCAACCGACGGCATCCCCTGTTTCGCTGCCCAGGACAGCCCTCCATCCTGCCCCGGTGGTTGATTGGCTAGAACAAGGGCAACAGCTTTACCGCTCCGGACGATTCTGGGAAGCGGCAACGGCATGGCAGACTGCCGCTCAACAGTTTCAGCAGCAGGGCGATCGCGTGAACGCGGCTTTAAGTTTCAGTTCCCTCTCGCTGGCACAACAGGAGTTAAGCCAGTGGGAAGCCGCAAAGCAATCGATCGACCAGAGTTTAACGCTATTGAAATCCGAATCTACACCAGTCAGTGCAGGATTGTGGGCACAGGTGTTGCATACCCAGGCAACCTGGCAATGGCATCGCCATCAACCTGAACTGGCTCTAGCCACCTGGAAAGCGGCTGAACGTTATTACCGACAAACCGATCATCTGGCAGGGTTAATCAACTGTCAGATTCGTCAGGCACAGGTGCTCAGAAGTTTGGGACGGCATCGCCAATCGCAGCAGCAACTGATGGCAATTCAACAACAGTTAGTCGCTTTACCTGATTTGCCCAATAAGGTCAATGGCTTACGATCGCTCGGATTGGCATGGCGGTGGCAGGGTGAACTAGAAACAAGTCATCAAGTTTTTACCCAAAGTTTGGCGATCGCGCACCAGATTAATGCCCAGGCTGCCTTCAGCCCCCTATTGTTTCACCTGGGGGGAGTGGCTCTGGAACAAAATCGCCTGAAGGAGGCGTTAGCGTATTTTCAGCAGTCGGAGGCGGCAGCGACCAATGCTGGCGATCGGTTATCTGCCCGTCTGGCACAGTTTGAGACACTGTTGAAGTTACGCCGAGTGGATCAGGCAAGTGTCATGGCAGCGGAGTTAGGGCAACAACTCCAACAGCAACCACCCGGTCGGGCTTCGCTCAATACAACGATTTACTTTGTCCGGCTACTCAGTCAAGTGGATTATTCCCAACGCTTCTTGCCCCTAGATCAGCTATTGCAACTAATGGCGGCAACGGTGCAGTCGGCGCAACAGATTCAGGATGCGCGGGTAGAAGCGAATGCTTTACAGGAATGGGGACAACTGTATCGCTGGAGGCGGCAATGGTCGGAAGCGATTGCCCTGACTCAGCGATCATTAGACTTGGCGCGGCAGCTTCAGGCGTATGAATTAGTTTCCCGATCTGCCTGGAGATTGGGACAACTCTATCAACAACAGAACCAGCGATCGCAGGCGATTACCCTCTATCAAGAGGCGGTGCAAGCGGCAAAACGGGTGCGGGTCGATCTACTGACCGTCAATCCGGATCTGGCATTCTCCTTTCGGGATAGTGTGGAACCAATTTATCGGGAACTGGTGGGATTATTGCTGGATGGACAGCCGCAACAAGCTGAATTAGTGCAATCCCGTGACTTGCTGGCAGGGCTACAAAGTGCCGAACTCAAAGAGTTCTTTCGGACGGCGCGGCTAGAAATGCCTGCTAGCTTGATTCAAGCCGATGCCAATACCACGGTGATCTATCCTCTGACTCTGCCCGATCGCCTGATTATTCTGGTGGTGCGGCACAATCAACCTCTGCGTTACTATACAGTGCCGCGATCGCAGGCGGAGATCGATCGAACATTAAATCAACTCATGGCATCCTTGCATCCACTGGCAAATCTGCAAGAGCGTCATCGCTTGCTCCAACAGGTTTATGATTGGTTAATTCGTCCTTTAGAAGCGGATCAGGCATTCGATCAATCAACAACATTGGTGTTTGTATTGCCAGGTCAATTCCGCCATCTGCCCCTTGCCGCGCTCCACGATGGTCAACGGTATTTAGTGGAAAAATATGCCATTGCCCTGTCAACGGGATCGCAATCTCTGGCTCCGCGATCGTCGTCTGCGGTAGAACAGGGGGCAGTGGTTGCTGGGATTAGTCAGGCCCGCTCAGGATTTAGTGCCTTACCGGGGGTAGAAACGGAGGTGCAACACCTTGCCCAACAATTATCGGTGGCACAGTTATTAAATCAGGATTTCACGCAAGCGGCATTGGCAGAGCAACTTACCCATAGCCCAGCCAGAATCGTGCATTTGGCAACCCACGGACAATTTAGTTCTAAACTGAATAGGACGTTTCTGTTAACCTGGAACGATCGCCTGACGATCGAGGATGTGCAACGGTTACTCCGCCAGCGTCAGCGTTCTAACCCGCAACCGATTGATCTATTCGTGCTGAGTGCCTGTGAAACGGCGGAGGGCGATCAACGCGCTGTCTTAGGGTTAGCAGGTATGGCAGTCAGTTCGGGTGCTCGCAGTACCCTTGCCACCTTATGGGCTGTGAATGATGCCGCAACAACCCAGTTTATGGAGGAATTTTATCAGGCATATCTGCATCAGGGGCTGGGGCGAGCCGCCGCGTTACGAGCCGCCCAACTGGCATTACTTAAGCATCCTACCTACAATCAACCGTTTTACTGGTCACCCTTTGTGTTAGTCGGAGACTGGTGGTAACTAGATGGGCGTATTCAGGAGCAAGCACGATGAAACTATCCACTATTGTGACCGATCGTTATGCCTTGGGTTCCCTGGCGATCGCGATCGGGTTTGGCATAGGTCTATCTATGACGGTTGCGGCTCAATCCCTGGCGGGGACAGTGGTGCAGTTTCAGCCACCTGGGGGCGGGGCACCAACCGGCACACGCGGGGGAGCTTCGCGGGGAGATCGTGTTTGTCTGCGGCAGACTTCTGGGCAACAGCCGATCGTCCAAGCCTTAGCGCCGATCGATTCTAACTATGGGCTCACGGTGGCAGAGCGTCCCCAATTTTTTGCTTACATTCCAGCCACCACCGCCCAGAAAGCGTTATTTGTGTTGAAGGACGATCGTGGGCAGACCTTGCATCAACAAATCATCCCGATCGTGGGCAGTGGCCGTGTTGTATTGCTGAATGTGGCGGAACGTTTACCAGCTTTACAGGTGGGCAAACCCTATGAGTGGGGCATTGTGATTCTGTGTACTGGTCGCTTGCAGATCGATAGCCCGTTTACGAGTGCCTGGATACAGCGAATTTCACCTCCGGCGGATGTATTGCCCTACCTGGGGCAACCACCTTCTCTACAGCAGGTTGCGGCTTTCGGGCAGCAGGGAATTTGGTATGACATGGTATCAACCCTGGCACAACTCCAACACCAGCAGCAGTACACCTCGATCGCCGCTACCTGGAGCCAGTTGTTACAATCCGTTGGCTTAGGAGACATTAGTACCGTTCCGATCGAGTAATCCTAAGGAATAGGGAATAAATCAGTTTGAGTTTTGGTTGATATAGCCATAAGGGTGTCATCTGTCATCCGTCATTTAGTCATGGGTAACGTACAAATGACGGATGACAAATTCTCTGATGAACTTGTTTAGTGGAAGTAGAGTCAGCAGTGAGGAGTAAATAATCCGCAAATTGCTGGAAAGTGCATGACGGGTGTTCCTAATTATTTTGCTGTGAGGGTATTTTTATGGTAAGTGGGTAGTTGTGGGAGCAGAGAAGTGGTGAAGTGGCTGGGATGGGAACAGGGCATACTTCAGCATTGGCGGATCTGGTTAATCGCACCAGGACTAACCGCGATCGCGATCGCCGGCAGTCTGACGGGGTGGTTTCAGCCTTTAGAGTGGGCGCTGCTCGATCAATTCTTTCGATTCCGCCCGATCGAATCATTGGACGATCGCATCGTGATTGTCACAATTGATGATCATGATATTACTCAAGCAGGGCAGTGGCCGGTTTCAGATGATGTTTTAGCGCAATTGTTATTAAAACTGAAGGCTCAACAGCCCCGCGTGGTGGGGTTGGATCTTTACCGAGATTTACCCGTTGCTACAGGCTACGATCGCTTAACAACGGTATTTCGCTCCATGCCCAATTTGATCGGGGTACAAAAGCGGTTTGGCGATCGTCGAGTGCCACCCCCACCCGCCTTAGATCCACAACAGGTTGCCGCCGCAGATCTGGTCGTTGATGCCGATGGTACAGTACGTCGAGCCTTGTTATCAGGAATAGATGAACAGACTCAAGATTTATGTTTGGGATTAGGAGCTAAAGTTGCCTTAGCGTATTTAAACACTGACAACATTCATTTAGAAACTGTCAATGCCTCCCAAATGATCTATCAGTTGGGACAAGCTACGATTCTACCGTTTCAAAGCTCTGATGGTGGCTATGTCAATGCTGATGCCCAGGGATATCAAACATTGTTGAATTTCCGTGGTAATCAACTTCAGTTTCGCTCAGTGGCAATGACAGATGTGCTGCAAGGCAACGTACCCACCAGCTATTTCCAAGATCGGATTGTGCTGATTGGCTCAACGGCTGAAAGCACGAAGGATTTTTTCCCAACTCCCTACGATAATCGGCGGCAGGATCGCTCAGGGGGAATGCCCGGGGTGGTTGTCCAGGCGAATATTACCAGTCAGATTTTGAGTGCGGCATTGGATGGTCGTCCGTTCATTCGGGTCTTGCCAGATCGCTGGGAATGGCTCTGGGTTTTCGGTTGGTCAGTCGCTGGATTGCTTGTGACCTGGAAAGCGATGAAACTGTCGGCGATCGGCACACAGGGGTTATATGGTCGAGCGATTTTTCGGGTTGGGCTGTTGAGCAGTGGATTACTGGGCAGTAGTTATCTGGTTTTTTTGGCGGGATGGTGGTTACCTGCCGGATTACCCCTGATCGGCTTGGTGGGGTCTGCGATCGCCTATATTGGATTGCACAACCAAAAATTACAGCAACTCGCCTATGTCGATGGACTAACTCAAATCGCTAATCGTCGCTATTTTGATCAACAGTTTGCCAAACAGGTGCAGACACCGGGGCACTTGTCGCTCCTGTTGTGTGATGTAGATTGCTTCAAACTGTATAACGATACCTACGGACATCATGCTGGAGATGCCTGTCTGCAAAAGGTTGCCACGGCAATTCGGCAGGCGGTTCGCCGCACAGATCTGGTTGTGCGATATGGCGGAGAAGAGTTCGCAGTCGTATTGCCTGGGGTAGATGCGATCGCGGCGGCAAAAACGGCTGATCGGATTTTGCACCAGGTGAGATCGTTGCAATTAACCCATGAAAAGTCTATTGCGGCAAATTATGTCACGCTCAGTTGTGGCGTGGTGAGTGTGCAGGTAAGTGCTCAATTACTTCAGTGGGAACATTGGTCAGTTGGACTGTTAATTAATCAAGCGGATCAAGCGCTATATAGCTCGAAACAAGCTGGGCGCGATCGCTGTACGCTAGTTCAACTCTCGCTGCATGAACTGTTGCAAAGTCAGCGTTACTAGCGGTTGAGCGATCGCGATTCGGTGTTGTAACAGTTCTACATACAGCCCCATCGTGGCTCAACTGAAATGTCTATACTGAAGGCACCAGGTAGGGGCAGGCAGATGGACGATTTATTCAGAGAATTTGAGGAACTGGTTGATCAGGGATTTGAAAATCTTCTGGACTTAGTGCGTGTGATTGAAGGCAGAACGGAATCAGATGGCTTTGAACCCAATGTTCACAGGCAATCGGAGCCAGATGTCGATCGCTCCACTCCAGCTTCGGCTCCAGATCGCAGTACCCGTTCCCAGCGATCGACCGAGTCATCTACCACGGTGGTTCAAGACGTAATTATTACACCGCCTGCCGCCGATAGTGTGCCGCCCGTATCCCTCAAAGGCATTGGCGGCATGGCAGAAATTATTCGGGATCTGCGGGAACTGGTGGAATTACCATTGAAGCGTCCGGATGTGTTGCGGCGATTAGGACTGGAACCGGCAACGGGGATACTCCTGGTCGGACCACCGGGAACGGGAAAAACCTTAACGGCGCGGGCACTGGCGAAAGAATTAGGTGCGAATTATATCGCGATCGTCGGGCCCGAGATTATGGGCAAATATTATGGGGAGGCTGAAGCCCGCTTACGCGGTTTGTTTCAGAAGGCGGCGCGATCGGCTCCCTGTATTATTTTCATCGATGAAATCGATAGTCTGGCTCCCGATCGCACCAGCGTTGAGGGTGAGGTGGAACGGCGTGTGGTCGCGCAATTATTAGGCTTGATGGATGGCTTTGCCAAAACGAAAGGTGTGATCGTGCTGGCGGCCACAAACCGCCCCGATCATCTCGATCCCGCCTTACGCCGCCCCGGACGCTTTGATCGCGAGGTGCAATTTCGCGTCCCCGATCGCCCCGGTCGGTTAGAAATTCTGACGATTCTGACCCAAGCCATGCCGCTAGATCAATCCGTGGATTTGGCTGCGATCGCGGATCTGGCGATCGGCATGGTGGGAGCGGATCTCAAGGCGCTCTGTCAGAAAGCTGCCTATCTAGCATTACGCCGATTGATGCCGGCCTTCGACAGTCCCTTACCGGCGCGGATGACCGTGACCCAAACGGATTTTCTTCAGGCATTGAAACAGATTAAGCCTGCTGTGTTGCGATCGGTGGAAGTGGAGGCTCCCAAAGTATCCTGGGATGCGATCGGGGGGCTGGAGACCGTGAAACAAGCGCTGCAAGAATCAGTAGAGGGGGCGTTGTTGTATCCAGAACTGTATCAGCAGACCAAAGCCAAAGCCCCACGAGGAATTTTACTCTGGGGCCCGCCGGGAACGGGAAAAACCTTGCTGGCAAAGGCAGTGGCGGCTCAAGCCAGGGCAAACTTTATTGCCGTGAATGGCCCCGAACTCCTGAGTAAATGGGTCGGGGCTTCGGAACAGGCGGTACGGGAATTATTTACCAAAGCTCGGCAAGCCGCTCCCTGTGTGGTGTTTATGGATGAAATTGACTCGCTCGCTCCGGCGCGGGGTAGCTTCCAGAGCGATTCGGGAGTCAGCGATCGTGTGGTGGGTCAACTGCTGACGGAATTAGATGGCTTGCAGGATTGCCCCAATGTGTTGTTAGTAGGTGCAACCAATCGCCCGGAAGCCCTTGATCCAGCCCTGCTACGAGCGGGACGGTTAGATCTACAAATTAAAGTCGATCTCCCTGACCAATCCAGCCGCCTAGCAATTTTGCAGGTGCATAACCACGATCGACCTTTGGCTGATATCGATTTATCTCATTGGGCAACGCAAACAGAAGGCTGGAATGGCGCAGATTTGTCGCTATTGAGTAATCAAGCGGCATTAGAAGCGATTCGTCGCTATCGCACCTTGGGGTTGAGCGACCCCACCGCCATTCAAATTACCCAGGCAGATTTTGCTGCCGCCTATCAACGCTTAGCCGACCAACGGGCAATCTCCAGCTAAGTTACGACTATGGGATTGTGATACGCTCCATACTGGTGGCGTACTGTAGTAAGCAATGCTGAAAGCCGTTCTGTTTGACTTTAATGGAGTCATTATCCACGATGAACCTCTCCACGAACAGTTGATTAACCAACTCTTGGTGGAGGAAAACCTGCGACCGAAGCGGGGGGAGTTTCGGAAATTCTGTCTGGGTCGTAGCGATCGAGCTTGCTTAACCGACCTCATGACGGCTCGTGGCAGAACGGTCACCACGCCCTACCTGGATACCCTGATTGCCCGCAAAGCGGCGGCATACCATCACGAACTAGAACGGTTGGAGAAAGTCCCGATCTATCCCGGAGTCCCTGATCTAATCTTTAATCTCCGAGCCGCCCAATTGAAGTTAGCGGTAGTCAGTGGCTCTTTGCGATCGGAAATTGAGCTAGTGTTAAACCGCGCTCAACTCCAGGAGGCTTTTGCCTTGATTGTGTCCGGGGATGATCCAGTTGCCAGCAAACCGGAACCCGATATTTATTTATTGGCGGTCGATCGCCTGAATCAACAATTTCCCGGTCTGAACCTCACACCGCCGGAATGCCTGGTGATTGAAGACACCTTCGCTGGCATCGAAGCCGCCAAACGGGCAGGCATCCCCGTCGTCGGAGTTGCCAATACTTACCCCTTCCACATGCTGCAACGCCGCGCCAACTGGACGGTAGATTACCTCTCTGACCTGGAACTCGATCGCATTCGTCAGATCTACGATCGCACCGCCGCCTAATGCTAAAATAGTATCCACATTCGGGGAGTTAGCTCATTTGGTAGAGCGCAGCGATCGCACCGCTGAGGCGAGGGGTTCGATTCCCCTACTCTCCATTTCCTCTTCTCCTTTAGGACGGTGAGTATGTCAACAAAGTACGATCGCGCACCTGCAAATCGGTAGGCAGGGCTGCACTGGATGTATGGTGGCTCCATCGGTTCTACTCACCGCTAATCATTGTTTTAGGAAAAGTGACGGCACCGCTCAAATTACGATCGGGGGCAAGCAAACCACCGGACGACAACGGCAAAAAGTTGCGAGAGATGTCGCGATCGTGGATGTGGTCGGGCAGTTCCCTTACTTCCAACGTTGTTCTAGTTGCAGTAAATCCATGATTAATCGTCCTTCGTGGGTAACACTCTACTAATGACTCTGCCGATCGTCTCGGCATCAATTGGAACGCCTAAGCAACTCGCCGCGATCGGGAATATATGAAACGTCAACTATTTTGGCCGCTCCGCGCTAATTATTTTGGCCGGTTTTGCTGTGAGGTCGCAGATCGCTCTTTGGCGGCCTGCTGACGAAAACTTTCGGCTTGGATTTCCAGGATGAGCGCATGGTGGACGAGGCGATCGACGGCAGCGACAGTCATGGTTGGATCCATAAAGATGTCGTCCCAGGCACTGAAGGGATGATTGGCTGTAATCATGAGGCTTTTGAGTTCATAGCGGTGGGCAATCAATTCAAACAGAACCGAGGTCTCGGTTTCTGACTTTTTGACGTAGCTAAGATCATCGAGGATGAGTAGGTCAAACTTATCCAGCTTTAGCAGCGCAGACTGAAGCTGGAGATTGGCCTTAGCTGCTTGCAGCAATTGCACCAGAGTGGTGGCAGAGAGGAATTTGACCGTTGCTCCTAACTCGATTAGGCAGCGTCCAACGGCGGCAGCGAGATGGGTTTTGCCGACGCCAGAAGGACCAAACAGCAGGAGGTTGTCGCCGCGTTTGAGCCAGCTTTTGTCCTGACTCAACTGCGTGACGGTGGGCTGATGGACACCCGGACACCGGCTGAAGTCAAAATTGGAAAAGGCTTTGGCAGGCGGCAGGTGGGCATCTTTGAGGGCGCGTTGGACTCGAGCTTGGTAGCGTTGCGTCGCTTCGACCTCACACAGTGCCAGTAGAAACTGGGCATGGGTCCACCCCTGTTGGAGGGCTTGACGCTCCAGTTCCTGCCACTGTTGTTTCATGTAGGGCAGTTTGAGGGATTTGAGCAGCAGGCTGAGGGTTTCCATCGCTGTCGTGGCCGTAGGTGGTATGGGCATAGAGCAACTGGTCGTAATGGGTGAGGTCATGCTGTTGGGTTTGTAGAGTGGGTGGGGACGGCACGTCTACCAAATGAAATTGCTGTTGTAGCCCCACTAGACTGAGGGCGTTGGCATTTAGTTGAGCCTCCAAATACTGAGCAACCGCGTGTTCCTTGTCCTGCTTGGCCGCAATATAGAGGGCCTCGCACATCAGGCGAGCCGCCGTATAGGAGTCAAATTGGTGCTCAATCTGCCGCCATAATTGGCGGTAATGGTCGTTGGGCAAGAGGTCCTGTTGCCAGACCCAATAGAGGAATGCCCCCGGTTTGAGGCGCAAGCTGTCGATAACATGGCGGTAATTGACGCAATGCAATCGTTGTCGAGGATTGTCAGCCGGGGCGTAAAGCCGAGGCAGTTCAACGACCTGCTGACGACCGAAGAACCCCACAATCCGGTCATGGTGCAGATGCAGCGTCAGAGTACAGCCCACTAAGCGGGAGGGAACCGAGTAACTCATCCGTCGCACCCGGATGGTACTGTAGGTACTCACCTTCACGCTCAGCACTTCGTAGTCCGGATAACGATAGGTGGGTAGGGGCTGAAGATAGGGCACTTCCTCTTCAAAACGGGTTTGGCATCCCTGGTTCAGTCGAATAATCACCTGTTCAATGAATTGCTGGTAAGCGGCAACCGATGGAAAGTCAAAGGACTCCCGCAATAGTAGGGCTTGATGCAGGCGATTTTTGAAGTGCCCGTGAGGACTCTCTATCGACCCATTCTCATGGGCTATGCCACGATTGTTCCGACTCGGACGCAGGTTGTAATGATGGCATAAGCGGTCGTACATCTGCGTCATGTCTATATCGGTACGCAAACCTAGATTCCGGTAAGCCGCACTCAGGCTATCGGTACGGTGCTCTTTGGGGCAGCCTCCACAGGCTTTCAAGGCATTTTGCAAACCCTCCGAGAGCGCTACAAAACTCTCCCCGCCCTGCACCACCTGGACATACTGCCAACCGCTGTACGCTAGACGGTAGTGGTAGAGCAAATGCTCAAACGGCTTACCCGCAATCGTAATTTGTTCCTGCTTGAAGTGGGTGAAGTCGGATAAGCCCATCTCTCCGGGTGGGTGTTCGATAGCAAACATCACAACCTTGGGTGGACCTGCCGTGACTCGCCAGTTTTGCACCCGCCTTTGTAAGGTGCGCATAACGGACTTGCTGTAACGTCCGGGGTACGTGTCTTGCAGATACTCGAATAGTGTTATCGCTTGCAGTTTGGGTTGGTGTTCCAGCATCGGTACCAATTCACTTTCCCAAACTTCAGCCAACGGGTCACGGCGGGTGCGCCAGTCATGCGGACGCCCTCGTTGCGATTGCAACTCGCCCTGTTCTATCCGTCTACCACTGCGTACAGACACGCCAGCTTTTGCTGCCGCAGTTGTCTGCGTGCAGCCGTTCTCTTTGGCGCTCATGTATAGTTGAACCTGTTGATAATTAATTCGTTTTCCAGACACTGGGCAGTCATTTAATTGGCGTTAATTGACGTTGCCTAGTGTCTTTTTTTGATCCAGTAAAACTGTGTCAGAAGGCACACTTCGCTCACCTGAACGGCTGTCTGGAACCGGCCAAGTTAATTGTCGCGATGCGGCCAGGTTAATTGTCGCTCAACAGGAATAGTAACCCCCAGACCAGCACAGGCGGATCATTCTTCGGTTCCCAAACTCCATCCGGCTTCCGTTCAACACTGAAGGCAACGGCCAGCAACATCACATTAGCCCAAACACATACGCCCCCCAACGTCCCCGCTCCCGATAGCGATCAATGGTTGCATCGCCTGACTTGCGGTTGGGGCATTCGATCGGGCATTGAATTGGTTCGTCTGGCATGGTCTGTTACCCATTCACTCCTTCTGTTTTACAGCCCAATCAAGCAAGTAATCTTCTTAGCATAATCAGTAGCTCACACGGTTTTCTACAGCCCACTTTTGCAGGTGCGCTTTCCAAGCAATAAACAGTTCTAGATCGTCAGTAATGCGCTGCCCTTCAGCCCAAAATTCCTTGAACACCGTGATCGCTAAGTCCCGGTCAAACCCGTACTGCATTTCGCTGTATTGCAGAAAGATTTCAGACCGAACTCGTCTGCCCTCTTCATCCGTTAGCTCACGCAGGGATTTATTAAAGGTGGCACAGGCGATCGCCTGGATGGTTCGCAGGGGTGCGCCCGTAATTTCGACCAATTTCCCCAAACGCTGCTCTACTTCTGCCCCTGGTCTAACCAGAGGCAAGATACATTTAGTCGTTGATGGGTCTATCGTCTGAATCGTGCTGCCACATACCATCAACTATGCGTACTGATGCGGAACTTCGGTAGTGCCAGTGAACGTACTGCTCGGGTATAGCCTGATATACAACTCCGGTGCAGCTAAACGATCCTTCAACATATTGCCCACCTTCAGGTATAGGAGCCTCCCAGTAAATATGCGTTGAGGTTGGGCTACGCTCCTTAATTGCATCCTTAGTGGTCATTAGGAATTTGGTCTTCTCAAGCACCTCTTCATCTGTATAGCCGTACTCATTGGTAAGACCTAGTATCTGGGTGACAGAATCACCTACTAGGTACTCCTTAGAGAACTGTACAAACTGCATGGGCATGTCGAGGATAGATCCACTACGAGGTGTGTTGGTTAGGATCAGTTTGGATAGCTCCATAAGCTTCTCTGAACCCTCAGAACGGGCAGGTTCAGGTAGGTACTGCATAATAAATTCAAGGTGGAGTAGGTCGTCTATAACTACAAGGAAGTCTGGAGGCCACACCACTTCAGAATCATCCTTATCCTCCTCCACATCCTCAGCAGGCTTTTGTACGGCTGGGGTTACACCCCTTTTGTAGTTGATTGTTATGAACATAAGCAATTCAAGGTGCTTAGTTATGATATACGAGCGGTTGGGCTCAGGGAGGCGTATCAGAAGGTCATCTATGCCGTAAGTATCAGGGTATTTGTTAGTCATATTCCCTCCTATCTAAGCGATTAACTTAGTTGGTTTTGGTTACTTCACTAGGGTGATTGTATTTATTGGAGTTAAATAAAAGAGTTTGCTCTTGGTTAATTAGCCAAGGGCAGGATAATGGTAGTTAGGTTTCGAGCCTGTCTACTGTAAATCTTTCGTCTACATATTCTGGTGCAAGGCTTTGGAAGTGTTGATGGGCATACTGCTCAGGTATAGCTTGATAAACAACCCCTGTGCAGCTAAATGATCCTTCAACATATACCCTATCCTTAGGTATGGGAGCCTCCCAATAAATTCCTGAAGTTGGGTCAAGTTTACTAAAAGCAATCTCGCTAGTCATTAAGAACTTAGCTTTGTTGAGCGCTTCCTCATCACTCCATCCAGTCTCAAATACTAGACCTAGAACGCGGACGGTTGATTCTCCGACTTGATACTCCTTAGCAAGCTGGACATAACGTACAGGAGTATCTAAAAGTGACTGAGTCTGTTTACGAGTTACGCCCAGAATATACTTTGTCAGTTCTGTATACTTCTGCCACCCTATTGATATCTCTGGCTCTGGAAGCATTTTGATGATGTACAAGAGTCCATCAAATGCAGTTATAACCTTGGCAAAATCCGCAGGCCAGTCTTTTGGGGCATCGTAGTTCTTTTCAGCTTGGATTATGCCATTCTCAATAGTCACCATCTTAGGTGGACTAGAGTGAACGTAGATGTACGGGTAAGGAATAGCTTCTTCGAAGACTGTTCCAGTATAAGTAAATGAACCTTCAATATATTCCCCGTCCTCAGGTGATGGAGCCTCCCAGTAAATATTATCGGATGTCGGTTCAAGTCTTCTTACATCTACTGTCAATGCCTGCATAACGCTTTTGATAGCAGTCTCCCGGCTGTAACAGTTCTCCTCAGTAACACCTAAAATACTTGTGATCTCCGCTCTAATACGGTACTTCTTCTCAAGCTGGACGTAGAAGGTCGGAAGGTAATCGTAAGTGTCCTGCTGTGCTTTTCCTACTTGTTCTATGGTGAAGTTAATGAGATCCTGATTCTTTGCCAGGGCAATCGATCGCTCCGGTTCCGGGAAGCGGAGAAGTAAGTTATCCAGGATTTCACTTGGATCTTTTGAGCGATCGTACACTATCGGTTGATGCTCATCTGTACCTTCAACTGCGATCATCAGTTTCCGAAACTTTGCCATAGCCTCCTCAATCTCTTGCCCGGAGAGGTGGAGGTGAATGTACTCTTTGAAGCTTTGTATAATAACTCTAAGTGACAAGCATTCCCGGTCAATCAGAGCAAATTTTTCCTGAAAAGAGGACATAGCCTGACTAAGGGTGGGTTCTGGAAGATGATCAAAGATATGATTTGCCATGTTGTTTAGAGTGGCAAGTTCCTCTTCAGATAGCTGCATCATGAACTCTGTTATGCTCCTTAATGTCAACAATGGCTGGTATTTTTGTGGCATATACTGGTGCAGAGTAACCAAATATCAGTAGCAGACAAAGGGTAACTGCCAGTAGTTAAGTGAATTGGTTTATGAACTTTGCTCATTACGTCAAGATCTAATAGACATCATGCACCCAACTTATTGAAAACCAGGATAGCAGTAGGGTAAGGATGCTTAACAAAGCAGTAATGATCTTTCGCACAGAACGAATTATGATCGGTGAACGATAGTGTTGATCGATTATCTAGCTGAATATATGCCCCTTCTAAAGCCTGACCTGGCGCATACGTCACTCCCTATTTTTGACCCTTACATCGACTTCGCTGTCTGGGTGCTTCAGCAGGATGGCACTCATATTTACCCATTCATCTATCATCCTGACGGTTTTCAGAACCTCATCAAGGCAGGGATACAAAGGTACGAATGGGAGGAATGGATCATACGGTTACTAAATCGCTATGTTAAACCACCGCACTCCCGTCCTTCTACCCCAGAGATCCTGGCGCAATGGATTGAGTGGTCAAAGCAAGCACCCAGACAGGAATTACGCAAGCCCTTCAGATCCATTAAGCACCATCCCAACTACCAATCACCTGTTGTGTTCTGGAAAGGGACTTTTGCATGTGCCCAACTCATCCGGCAACTTTGGGATCAGTATCAACCGCCCTCCGTCGATGAGCATCTGGTTCAGAAACAAATGTATTATATTGATGCCTGCGATCGTATTCAGTCCTGGGAGAAGCAGACAACTAACTCCCGACTCCATGGAATGCATTCGGTAATAGCTGTTAACTATCCTGTGATGCTGTCTTGGGACATTCGAGATCAAGTTCGGGTCTATGGACTCCCACTGCGCTAACCCACTTCCCTTATCCCAAGGGAATAACTCGACATGACCCCATTGAATATAGACATTGCATTAAATAGAATCGTGTTGAGACTCTGGGTTAATTAGTTTTGTCAGTTAAGCAAGGGGAGCGACTTGAAAGCTGGCTATCAACGGTCTGTTGCCTCTAAAGGGTCGGGTTGGGGACACAGATCCAGGTACACATCGTGGAAGCTGGGATAGACAACCCCGGTGCAAGTAAACGAACCCTCAATATACTCACTTCCTTCAGGTAACTCATTCTGCCACTCAATAAAGCTTGTTGCAGGCCCTAGTTTGATATAGGCAGTTTCAGGATTATTCAGGGCAAAGGTAATGTTTCCCATTACTTCTTCCTGACTATAACCAAAGTCACAGGTAACACCAAAGATTCTGGTGGTTGAGTCTCCTACACGGTAATCTTTTGCAAACTGGACAAACATTACTGATTTGGATCTACTTGGTAGAGTCATTTTGCTGGCTACACTTTCAATGATTTCAACCAACTCATTGAACTTTGTTAGTGCTACTGCTCTGGCATCTCCAGTAAGCCGATTAACTACCATGTATAGGTAAACAAGCGATTGGTTCATGTCTTCTATATCAGACCGAACTTTAGCATTCTGAGTTGTAAAATCTTTCAGGTTGAGTATGGTACTGGGGTGGTTTTCATTGGTCTTTGCTGGGGTCACCTGAGCCCGTAGTGAACTCACTACAAATTGCATCAGGTCATTGAACCTGTTTAGGGCAGTAGAACGCTCTGGCTCTGAGAAACTTAGAATGTAACTATCTATCTCAAACGGAGATCCAACTAGGTAGTCGCAGTTACCTGATATGCCATTGAATCTAAACCGGGAGGGGATGTGAGATTCATCCCAAATGTATTGCCATTCTCCGTCTATTACTTGGACGGTCATAGCCGACTGAGGGTGTTGATGAACATACTGCTCAGGTACAGCCTGATAAACAACCCCAGTACAGGTAAGTGACCCCTCGATATACTCTCCTCCTTCAGGTTGTAGGGCTTCCCAGTAAATGAGGTCAGATATAGGCTCAAGCTTCCTAGTGGCAATATCATTGGTGATTGAGAACTTAACCTTCTCAATCACTTCTTCATCTGTGTACCCATACTCATCTGTGAGCCCTAGTATGCGAACGGTAGAATCACCAACCTGATACTCCTTAGAAAGCTGTACGAAGAGTCGCGGCATATCAAGTATGGTTACAGCCTCAAATGTTTTATTTAAGATTAACTCAGCTAGCTCTTGTAGCTTTTCTAGCCCTTCTGAGCGGTCTGACTCTGATAACCCATACATCATAGAGGTCATAAGATATAGCTCGTCTATAACCTTAGTAAAGTCTAAGGGCCAATTAATTGGAGAGGGGGTGAAATCACCAGGATTAGCCTCTTCCGGTGTGTATTGTGATCGGCCCGGAGCTCTTTCAATTGGGAACTTGAATACATCAAGGTATTTAGCGGTAATAAGAGATCGATCTGGTTCAGAAAAGCGAATGAGTAATTCTTGTAGTCTGTTGGTTTTGACCATGATTACTTGTCCTTTAGATTATGCTTGCTTACTTGGTTTTGATTCTTAGGCTTCATGATGGATCTGTCGTAGACCAGTAGGGTCGCATGAAGTTATTTAGTAGAGCTTTAGTTTGTTTTCTATGTGGGATCTTAACCTTCTTTTGGGTATCCCCTGCCTATGCTCAGTCTTTCCTTAATGACCCTAATGATCTAGTAGTCTTTAGAACTGCTAAGGAGGTCAATGAGCTTGGACAAGATATATTTGGCGGCAAGGGAACGTTTACATGCACTACAGGATCTCTCCTCCCAGGGCACACCACGCTCAGCGGATACTCCTGACTCAGGTGCTTCACCAACTCCCGCCTTTGTCCTCGCTCAAGCCCCCGAATGCCTTTTTTGCGATTTCTAGTTGCATCGTCAATCGTCCGACCATCTGCTCTAGTTCGGCAATTCGTCCGGCATCCTGACTGGTTTGTTCTCCACTCTCAAAGGCTTGGTGGGCTCGATCCAGGAACTCTCGCTTCCATCGAGTCAACACTGAATTATGGATTTTGTAACTGCGGCAGGCATCCGCAGGACTTTTCTCACCTCGGATGATTTCTAGCACCACTTTCGCTTTGAATTGGGCGGTGTATTTGCGTTGTTTCGCTGCCATAGATTTGCTCCCTCACTTGGACTTAGTTTACTCTCTCTTCTTTGTCCAGTTTTTGGGATGCATTACAGAATGTGCCTCTCTTTATTCAGTACCATCAACCTGATTAGCGATACGATCGATTGCCAGCGTTCCGGGACGCTCACGACACTTTGGATGCTCTTTGCAAACACCTAAAGTGCCAAGTAAGCGATTTGCTTCAGTACGAACCAGATCCAGAGGAACCTACTTCACCGCAATAACCCCGCAGAAGTTGCACCATTTGAAGAAGGTGGAAACTCGACTGAAGCCAGCCTCTTGCAGCATTCGGATATTCTCTTCACTGGTGAAGGGCACAAGCACCCCTCTGAGCGCTTGCGCCTTGTTGTAAATCTCGCTGACATCAAAGCCCATTTCGGCTTTTTTCGACCAGTGCAGATGGATATACACATCGGTCAGGACGGGATCAGCGTCCAGTATCTTCTCGACCAGGATAAATGCCCCCCGTTGGGCGAGGCTGGCGTGAATCTTGCGGCACAACCCTAACCGTTCCTGAGGATTGACGAATTGCAAGGTGTAGAGCGAGTAGAACAGGGCAATATCCTCGTCAAAGGGTTCCTTGAGGACATCAGCACATTTGAGGGTAATGCCGTTGTATCCCCGCAAATAAATTTGAGCCTGGTCAATCATCGGCTGGGATGAATCCAATCCGGTGCATTGCAGCCCTTTGCCAACGTGCCGTTTCCGCAAGTCCACTAACAAGTGCCCAGTGGCACATCCTAAGTCATACACTTTCGCGTGATCATGCACAAACCAATCACTCATCGCGATCGCCAGTTGGTGCGTTTCTGCATAGTACGGCACTGACTTTTGAACATGGGTGTCAAAGTTGGCGGCGACATCTTTGGTGAACTTCCATTCTGCGCGATCGCTGGTGATGCCATCCCCGGTAGAACCGTTCGTCAGTGGAGGTATTGATGGTGAAGTAGTCATAATGTACTATGTACTATATTCAAAAAGACTGAGAGTAACGACCATGAAATTCGGCTCAACTCGCTGGTATCCGGTGGATGCAACCAACAAGATTGTTTACTTAGATGCCCAAATGCGGAAAATTGACTGCACTACGGCAACGTTTCCGCACTGCGAAGGGGTTCATGGGTTTCGACTCCGAAAGGATTGGGCCACAATGCAGGCTCAGGGTTACACGCTGAAGCGACTTTTCAAGGATCGTCGTGGGGGCGCTGGTCACAATCAAGGTCGCAAACCTGCGAACATAACCACCATTAAGCTGAATATTAACCGATCGCTCCACAAACGGTTAATGGATCGAGTCCAACGTATTAAGGAACGGAGTGGGATTTCCATTACCTTTCAGGAGTATTGCAGTCGGTTAGTGCTGGAATCAAACCCGAAAGCGATCGCAGACAAGTATGAAGTACCTGCGTTTAGCTCTCCCGGTGAAATCACCATCAAAATCACTGATGAAGCGCATAATCATCTTAGGCAGTTAAGCCAAACGGTGAAACCCAAACATCCCCAGGTTGTCACAATGGTTGGCATTTTTACTACGATCGCGCTGATGGAACTGAAAAGCAAAGTCTAACTCTATTCCGTTAACGGTTTCAGTCCCGTTGCCGGGATTCAGTGAGTTGGAAGATCATCTAATAGTGCGTTATCTAGAACTGTTTTCGTGTTTCAGTCCCGTTGCCGGGATTCAGTGAGTTGGAAGATAAGCTCTGATAGCTTCGCCCCTTCGTGCTTTTCAGCAGTTTCAGTCCCGTTGCCGGGATTCAGTGAGTTGGAAGTGGATTTGGTTTGTCAGGAAATCATGACATTTGAAGTTTCAGTCCCGTTGCCGGGATTCAGTGAGTTGGAAGCAGTGTATCGAGCCGAAACTCATTGCCAACCTGTTTGTTTCAGTCCCGTTGCCGGGATTCAGTGAGTTGGAAGCCAGAGAATCGAGCGATCGCCGCGCTCATCCAGGTTTCAGTCCCGTTGCCGGGATTCAGTGAGTTGGAAGTCATTAAGCCGCGAATTACAAGCCCCAAAAGGACAGTTTCAGTCCCGTTGCCGGGATTCAGTGAGTTGGAAGCCATGAGGAGCCATCCTGCGAACTCCAATTCAGACATTTGTTTCAGTCCCGTTGCCGGGATTCAGTGAGTTGGAAGTTCAAGTGGGCAGATTGTCGCCTCACATCTCGATGTTTCAGTCCCGTTGCCGGGATTCAGTGAGTTGGAAGTGTGGGTTATCCAGGGGCACTTTACTCGCCTACTCAGTTTCAGTCCCGTTGCCGGGATTCAGTGAGTTGGAAGCGACCGCAGTTGTAGCCATTGGTGCAACGAGGTAGCTGTTTCAGTCCCGTTGCCGGGATTCAGTGAGTTGGAAGACAACATCTTGGATAAATCGATATACAGCGCTGTGGCGGTTTCAGTCCCGTTGCCGGGATTCAGTGAGTTGGAAGTGCATACTTACCTCATAACTTGATCAACTGTGCTGGAGTTTCAGTCCCGTTGCCGGGATTCAGTGAGTTGGAAGCCGTTAAACTAGCCGCGCTATTCCCGGATAAGTCCACGTTTCAGTCCCGTTGCCGGGATTCAGTGAGTTGGAAGCCTGCGGATCGTGACTAACCGGATTGGATCAAATCATGTTTCAGTCCCGTTGCCGGGATTCAGTGAGTTGGAAGTGCTGGTAGTGGGGCGGAAGCTGCCACCACTATGGAAAGTTTCAGTCCCGTTGCCGGGATTCAGTGAGTTGGAAGCGGATTGTACTCACACCCTAGCCGGACAGAAGGTTGGTTTCAGTCCCGTTGCCGGGATTCAGTGAGTTGGAAGTCGGATAGCCGCGCTCCTTTCCTACGCTCTAGTCGATTAAGGTTTCAGTCCCGTTGCCGGGATTCAGTGAGTTGGAAGCCCAGAGAATGGCGCGATCGCTGCGTTCATCCAAGTTTCAGTCCCGTTGCCGGGATTCAGTGAGTTGGAAGCAGGGTCGTTCCCGACTTGCCAGGTATCAAAGGTTTGTTTCAGTCCCGTTGCCGGGATTCAGTGAGTTGGAAGTTAACATGCTTTTTGCAGATTTGGCACAGCGTTTGAAAGTTTCAGTCCCGTTGCCGGGATTCAGTGAGTTGGAAGGTCACAGGTACAACGGGATGGACAAGAGCCTTAGGGTTTCAGTCCCGTTGCCGGGATTCAGTGAGTTGGAAGTCCAGCTAAGACCGGGAAGACCTTTGTCAAATCAAGTTTCAGTCCCGTTGCCGGGATTCAGTGAGTTGGAAGCTCAGATTCAACTGCAATCCCACCCTTCCAGTCGGAGTTTCAGTCCCGTTGCCGGGATTCAGTGAGTTGGAAGCGGTGTTGTATTTGAGATTAAGCCGGGACGCGATGTTTCAGTCCCGTTGCCGGGATTCAGTGAGTTGGAAGCTGCTGCCATCGCCTGCAACGACTGGACGATCGCAAGTTTCAGTCCCGTTGCCGGGATTCAGTGAGTTGGAAGCCAGAACAGGCTGAGGGGGTGAGTAATGAGCCGTAGGTTTCAGTCCCGTTGCCGGGATTCAGTGAGTTGGAAGAAACCTAATCACCCCTCTAAGGAAAGAATCATGAAGTTTCAGTCCCGTTGCCGGGATTCAGTGAGTTGGAAGCGCCAAATGGATTCTCAAGATCGCCAGAAGTGGTTTGTGTTTCAGTCCCGTTGCCGGGATTCAGTGAGTTGGAAGTGCCGCCCGTGTTCAAAGATGTGGCGTATGTAGAGAGCGTTTCAGTCCCGTTGCCGGGATTCAGTGAGTTGGAAGGCTGTGCAATCCGGACAATCGACCGGCTGCGATCGTTGTTTCAGTCCCGTTGCCGGGATTCAGTGAGTTGGAAGGTTGTGGGAGCAGTGAACGTTGACCTGTATGTGCAAAGTTTCAGTCCCGTTGCCGGGATTCAGTGAGTTGGAAGAGTCTGAGGTGGACAAGGAGCGGCTAACAATCTCTCGCGTTTCAGTCCCGTTGCCGGGATTCAGTGAGTTGGAAGAGCGTTGGGACAGGGTAAAGCGATCGCGCAAGTCGAGGTTTCAGTCCCGTTGCCGGGATTCAGTGAGTTGGAAGAATTGCCAGGGTTGAAAATGGTTGCCAGTGTCGAGTTTCAGTCCCGTTGCCGGGATTCAGTGAGTTGGAAGCAAAAGGTATTGTTCGGGGTCGTTGTTTCCCTATAGCGTTTCAGTCCCGTTGCCGGGATTCAGTGAGTTGGAAGGAAGACGTTCCCCCTGGAGATTTGTATGCAATCTTGGCGTTTCAGTCCCGTTGCCGGGATTCAGTGAGTTGGAAGAAGAATCCCCTCGCCTTTAGGCATGGGGAGAAAGTCAAGTTTCAGTCCCGTTGCCGGGATTCAGTGAGTTGGAAGCGCTACACGCTGCTGTGTGGAAGCAAATTCACCGATGTTTCAGTCCCGTTGCCGGGATTCAGTGAGTTGGAAGCCCATGCGACCAGACTGGCAAGGATTAGAGGTTGGTTTCAGTCCCGTTGCCGGGATTCAGTGAGTTGGAAGAGCCATGATAACAGTCATTCCAACGGAGAACTCAATGTTTCAGTCCCGTTGCCGGGATTCAGTGAGTTGGAAGCGGTTGAATCTCTAGAAGAAGCTATCGCTGTAGCTAAGTTTCAGTCCCGTTGCCGGGATTCAGTGAGTTGGAAGGTTGAGCACCCCCAATCCGCTCGGGCGGCTTAGCAGTTTCAGTCCCGTTGCCGGGATTCAGTGAGTTGGAAGACTTTGGAGACTCTTTCTTATGCCTACTGACGATTTGTTTCAGTCCCGTTGCCGGGATTCAGTGAGTTGGAAGCTCAGGTTAGAACCACTTAGGTCAGCGTAGTAGAGCCGTTTCAGTCCCGTTGCCGGGATTCAGTGAGTTGGAAGACAGTGATAGAGTAACGGATCGGTTGCCAGCAAAGGGTTTCAGTCCCGTTGCCGGGATTCAGTGAGTTGGAAGATATGAGGCGTGGCTGGAGCGCGATCGTTCTGCGTGTTTCAGTCCCGTTGCCGGGATTCAGTGAGTTGGAAGTCCGCGCCCTGAGAGTGGCTCTGAGAGGGGATTCCTAGCCAGGTTTTGGCAGATGCCAGTTTACAACCTCATTTTAACCTCCACAGACCTATTACTTCTGCGCCGGAGATTAAAAAAGTATTGATTTATCAAGGTTCTAGCGTTTGGCAGATCCCCCAGGGATTTTGCCCTTGCTTCGGTCTGCCAAAATTGAGGATGCCCAATCATAGAATAATTGTCTCCTGTTGTCGAGGTTGCTCTGACCCATAAGTAATTGTCCGGCGGACAGAGCCAGCATCCAACACATAGATTCGGACTGAATCCTCAGAGGGCTTAATCAATTTTTCAACTTGGACTTGGAGCTTGGCAAACTGTACAGCGGTCAAGAAACACTCGAAAACACTATACTGTTCCCATTTCCCATAGCCAGACAGGAGCTTGTGTAGCCTCGTTCGTCGCTTATTGGCTGCCTTCGTATCTGGCAAATCGTAAATGATCAGGTAAAAAAGCGTGGTCATCGAGAAAAACCGTAAATGGGGACGGAAAAAGCGAGGGCAGATAGCTAACGTAATATCAACGGTTTGTAAGGAATCCCCTCCTGTAGATGCCGTCCCAACAACTTTGCCTGCAACTCGATCGCCCGCCGATAGGTACAGCGATAATCAAATACTGGATGTTTAAACTCATCCCCCAACTTGCGTTCAAACGCCTGGAGAAACGTTTTACGTGGCGTATCTAACAGGCGATAGGCTCCCAAACTTTCCTCAAAATCCTGCGGTTGGATTTCCCGCTTATTTAACACTGACAGCACGACATTATCCGCCACCAACGGGCGAAACTCCTCCATCAAATCCAGCACTAAGGCGGGTTGTCCTCGTTGGACTTCATGGAGGTAGCCAATATAAGGATCCAGACCAGCCAGATGCACCGCTGCCGTCACTTGCACCCGTAATAGTCCATAGGCAAAACTGAGTAAGGCATTGACTGGATCGGTAGGAGGACGACGATTGCGCCCCTGAAAGACCCACTGGTGATCCAGCATCGCCGACCAAGAGGCAAAATATTCTCGCGCCGCCAAGCCCTCAATTCCTCGTACCTGATCGAGCGTATTCTGTTGCTCAACCAGCTTTTTGCGGAGTTTTAAGGAAGTTTCTCGGACATCGTGACGATACAGTACCGCATTTTGATTATGAATCTTAGTCGCCACGATCGTCTTGACGAACTGCAACCGCTGTTCTGCATGTAAATAAAGTCGATATTGAGCTAATCGGAGTTGTCCATTCCGGGAATATCCGGGTAATGCAGAACCTAAATACTTACCGAACGGAGACAAGTAATGCAATGGCATCCCTAATTCTAGGGCATACACAAAAGCGTCACCTGTCACCTGGGGATTTCCCATTAAAACGATTTGTTCTACGGTTTGCGCCGGAATCGTCTGCTTTTTCCACGACCCATCTGCCTGCTTAAGAGACACCGAGAACGCCTCATACACCTTACTGAGAACGGCATCAGGTTGGGTCACATATAGAACTGACATGAGATTCTCGCCTCAACTGGTTAACTTCAAAGGGCAAACAAATTCTCTGTAGGCTACACGCCTGACATTTTTTAGGATGATCGATCGGGGCAGGCATCGGTTGCTCAACTGCACAACGAGCCTTCGCGATCGCTGTTTCGGTCATTTGTCGGAGTTCTGCTGTAAACGTGACCCGCTGCCGTCGGCGATTGGCGTGATAGAAAATTTCGCCATAGGCAATGGTGCTGCCCATACGTTCCTCCAGGCAAAGTGCCGCCGCACAGAGTTGAAAGTGATCATTCAAATGCTTTGCCATCTTGCCTTTTTTGTATTCAATTGGCACCAGTTGTTCCGCCTGGTCTTCTACTGCATCGATAATGCCGGAAACCAGTAAGCGATCGCTCCAAACCCATTGCTGCTGATGAATTAAAATTTCCTCTTCTTGGAGTACAGCTTCTTCATTGATATGGCGATGGAGATGACGGCCCAAAATAATATGCTCGTTATCTTCCATCTCACCCAGTACGTACTCCAAATAAAATCGCCGTGGACAATATTCCCAGGCATTCAGATATGCCAGGGGTAAGTAGTCTTCCATTGTCGCCATCAGAATTTTGGAAACTAAAGACAGCCCCGTTAACGGGATTCTTTATGGACTTTGGTCTGACCCATTCCCATCGCGGTTTTTCGACCCACTCCAGCAAAGCGAGCAAACTGGGCTAAGGTCGTAGCAATTTGAGCTTGGGTTGGATCAGCAAACTGATAACGTACCATTCCCTGAGCCCCAATCTCTGCACCACCTTTCATTTTGAGTGCGTAGGTCTTCAGCTCATACGCGGCGGTCACCCCTCGCCATTCGATGCTAGGAAACTGTAGGTCTAGGGGAGCAAAGGCATTCCAGCGCCGCAATAGGCTGTTAAAAACCAACTCTGGCAATGGAAAAGGTTGAATCACTTTGCCCTGCTTAAAGCTGGTAGGTGTGAGAAATTGTAGGTCGATCGTGGACTGTAGGGGCAACTGGGCTAGAGCTTCATAGGTACTAGATTGTAAGATATCAACCCCATGCCCAATCCGGCAGGGAATATCCGTCAGAGTAAGTTCGGTGCCTAAATCCTGTGCCAATCCCCACAAGAGCGGTGCGAGAAGAGACTTTTGCAATAAGCCAATTCGCAAGTAGAGTTGACGTGCAGAAACGGATTTCATCACCAGCGAGAGAGGTAAATTCTCCGCCTGGTGCAATTGAGTGCCCAACAGTTCATTGGCAAGACTGAACCAGCGTAAACAGAGGGCATGGATCGCTCGCCCCACCGTGGGTGGCAATTGCTCGGTTGTTGTGATTGGAACCTGCACAACATGGAGCGAACTGGAATCCACTTCAACGCCTGTCAGATCATAGGGGTGTCCTTGCCACTCGATCGTGGGACTTAGCCCAATCTGGTGACAAATCGTTTGCATCAGATCGGAATACGGTTGTGGTTGTGGCAAAACCGCCATGATGCGGGTAACACCATGATTTTTAGACAGAGGAACCCAGGTGGGTGCAGGATCAAAGGCTGCCATCCAGCTTGCTAAAGGTTGGAGTTTCCGGGGTGCAGCACTCGATTTCAGGACGACATTCAGTCCGGCAATACCTGATTCAGAGTCTTGTGTATAGGTCATAGCGGGTGCTCGTAGAAGTTAATTTCAGAGGGAGAAATCCAGGTTTGATCAGTCGGTCTTTGCCCAATTGAGCTTTTTCAGTTGAGAAGGGGTTGATGCGACTGAAGCTGCTTTTGTCGCCCAAATCATCCATCGGCTGGACTGTAAACCCGCGATCAGGATCCGGCTGAAATACGGGCTCTGGAGCGTGCTGAGTGGCTTCTGGCAGATATTGGAAAAAACATCCCCGTTTACCGAAGTAGTTGATCTGGGCAAAGAGCTGTTCTAATTCCAACAGGCGATCGCTCTTACCCGCACAAATCTTTAGATTGCCTTCCAGATGTACCCATTCCCGGAAGACAAATCCATCTTGTAAGGGTATGGTCAAACGGCTTTTATCGGTCTTATCGGCTGTCTGATCGTAGTAGCGCAGTTTATAGCCATTGCGATTCACAATCAGCGTTTCGGGCGGTTGAACAAAAATTTCCAAATCTCGTATCCAGGCAAATTCTTGCTTGATCCAGCGATCGAAGTCATCCCCATGATGGCTACCCTGAGCCTCCAGTAGAACCTTGAGTAACGCCATTTTGATCGCGTAGGGCGTAGGTACCAGATTTGATCGCGCTGCCATGCTGGTCGCATCCGATCGTTTAAGCGAAAATAGGCTTACGGGTTGATAACTCACGGTTAACCATTGGTTCCCCTCTAAACTTCGCACACCGGAGTCTGAAGGCTTACTCTCCCGCTTCGGCATGGTCACTCTCCCAGGGTTGTGCTTGCTCAATCAAGGTGGCGATTTGCTCAGCGAATTCAGCCAGGGTGTCAAATCGGAACAGTTGGATTGTGCCTTCTCCATTCATACGATTGAGTGTTTGAGCCAAACTCTCAATTTGCCGTTCAAAATCCGGTTGCAGCGGACTCACCATCGGGGCAGGGCAGCGCTTCTTGCTGACGGTTATTACCCCTGTAAACCCATCGGGGTGCGGTAAGTGAGTGTTACGCTTGGCTCCATTTGGTTGCAGGAAGGTGTACAACACACTCTTAAGTAATGCATCGAGTCGTTGCTTACGCTCTGCTTGATCAATGACATAGTTGAAGCCGTGTGGATTGTAGCCAATCCGAAAGGCTTCAATATTTAACACGGCTGCATATAAACCAGAACTGATCTGCACATTGTAAGGCGTTGGATTGTCCTCACCATACTTGGCATGGAAATAGCTCTGAGTTTTAACAAAGGTAGGAACACCGACGACCGTACCAAATTCAATTACAGATTCTCGCTTCAGGGTCTGTCCACCTTTGACAGTCACCATAAAGCCCTCTAGATCACTCATGGTACAAAGCCTTAAGACTTTATCAGTCCGCGTGGACAGATCCGTTTCTTGGTTCGAGAAGAAGGTGTCTTTCTGAGCTTCAATATCATAACCAACGCGATCGGGGTTGAACTTTTTCCCGCCCTCCGACAAACTCAAGCGGCTCTCGATCGCAATGCGATGCAAATGCTCCGATTGAATGTGCTTGAGCATGTCACCAGACACCCCATTAACGTACTGAGGTTCAGGATTATTCTTGTCGATCACATAGTAGCGTCGGGTCAGAGATTGATTCCCTTCATTGCCCTCATTATTCAACGCATGCAGTTGCCAGGATAACTGACCACTTACAGAAATTGAGTAGACCGGAAATTGGATTGCTTTAGCCATTGTTCAGTTTCTCCTTATGCAACATTCTCAGCCAGGGTTTCAGAATCATCGTGTGCTTCATCTGAAGTATCTACAGGTGCGCCTTGGGGTTCACCTTGTAGCGGTTTTCTCCACCGAGCGTAGCCATAAGCAATGAGTAGATTGGCAACGAGACTGGTGGGAAATTGATCCAGCAGAGCAATCACCTGATCGAGATCTTCCTTGCGTGTCCAGATTCGTTTCACTTCTTTGCCACGGCTCTGCAATCGAAAGTTCTCATCCTCATATCGAGCCAGAAATGCCATCAACTCAGCAGTAAATTCTGTTTTGGATGCAGCGCAGTTCCCCAAACGTTGTGCCAGCCCATAGACTCGATCCCACTCCAGGGTTTGTTCCTTACCATCTTTGTCTTTGATGCTGCCTGCATAAACGGTTGAGCTATTAATGGCTCGCGCAATTCGGATGAAGCCTGGATTTTCTGTAATTTGTTGCAATTCTGGTGAGAGGCTTTGAGTCATGATGTTTAATCCTGCTTGAGAAAAGAGACGAGGACGATATTTCGCCTTCTTGTCGGCAAACTGTCGTGTGACATAGT
Source organism: Pantanalinema rosaneae CENA516 (assembly GCF_050753385.1). Lineage (NCBI taxonomy): Bacteria > Bacillati > Cyanobacteriota > Cyanophyceae > Leptolyngbyales > Leptolyngbyaceae > Pantanalinema > Pantanalinema rosaneae. The sequence goes on along the minus strand of NZ_JBLZFZ010000014.1, from coordinate 99,670 downwards.
CGGCATAGCTAACCTGAAATCGAAAAAACTGGTTGAGCGCATCATTTGTACTGCTGGTAATGAAATCCCGGTAGGCGGCTAAAAGTTCGCTGTGCCCCTCCTCGGCAGAAAGCGATCGCACCACATTCAAGTGCTCCAGCAGTACGTCCTGATACTCATTGACCTCCTGTTTATTGCTCGGACGAATCCAGTCTGGCAAGCCGAGGCTAAAAATTTCTTTCACCCCATACACTTGACCTTTGGAGTTAAAGTGTGTCCCACTAAAACCACCCACTATCCTTTTAATGGAGGTTCCTCTACCACGTTGCCTGCGTGCCTCTGGTTGTGTAACGACACTATTGGCAGGATGCGAGTTCAAAAGCGCTCGGCAGAATTTGAGGACTATCTCTGCATCAAACCGGGCTACCCCAAATGCTCCACTCGGAGGGTTGGTTTTGCGTAGCTCGGTTAATGCGGTGCTGTATTCAAATAGCGGAATCTCTTGGGGTTCTAGTGCGACGACACGCCAATCATACGTTTTCTCAGCCACTTTGACTCGCTCGGACAAGCCAAACTCAAGTAAGCCTGCTGCAATTAACCACAGCAACACCCATTCTTCAGTCTGACTACTCCCAAGCTGGTTGCTATCGGCTTTGATGCGGTTTACTCCTTGGACTGAAGTAGGCAGAAACACTTTCACAGCACTTCCAGGTTTGGGCAAACTCTGACCCGATCGCTGTTTGAATGCATCTGCAATCGCCTGAGCAACTCCCGCTCCTGGCGTGTTATCAACATCAAATGCCTCTAGAATGGCCGCTAAAAGGGCACCAAAATTAGGTTGCAGCTCAAGTGCCGCGAGCCACAGGGAATTATGGTTGCGATCGTGACGCATGGAGGTCAAGATCACCCCATTCTGGGTTCTTGGGTCAAATGAAGGGGCTGGTTGTTCTGCCTCTGGTAGCTTGCGTTTTTCGCTGTCTGGTAACCTCATCCATTCTCGATAGCGAGTGCGTTCTTGAGATTCCTTCACGGTGTCAAAAAAGTCTGTATCAGATGGAATAGCTGTTACGTCTGTTTTTGCACCTTTAACAGGTGGAAACAGATTGAAGAAAGTGAGATTAGCTGCTTCATCTGCGGCAATATCCACAGCCAGCTTCAGTTCATAGGATGTGCCGCGATCGTAGAGGACGATCTCTTCCAAGCCATAAAGTTGTTTTTGAACCTGTCCAATCAGTTGGGCTAACCCAAGCATCAAAAAGGTGTCAGCATAGGTGCCAAATAGCTGGGGAACCTGGAGCATTTGAGTCATAGAGGGATTTACCAGCGCTGTTCAAAATCTTACTGTCTCTTGGAAGAGGTCACTTCCAAACCAGTCAAGCACACCCTTTAGATTTGCACCGATCGCCCGTCGCAAATTCGCAGCCCTCGTACCACGAACCAGTAAAGCTGCTGGTATTTCATTTGGTCTGGGTTAAAGCAATTGAGCCGAACTTCATCAACGGGGTAAATTTGCTGAGAGAGCATGGGAGGCTCTGATGGCAGCGATAGGATTTGGGAGAGTTGCTTGGTAAGGAGCCGTTGCCAGCTTTGTGCGATCGCCTGATTTGCCATGCCATGCAGATGCAGTTTGCCCCGTCGTCGCTTGTCCTGTCGCAGTTCCGCTAGATCATCTGACTCCCACCCCTTTGCCCAGGCAGAATGATGCTTGCCTGCTGCCATTTCGATGACGTTGCAGAAGGCGTTGATTTGGTCGTTATCCGCTTGAAACAAATTTTTCAGCACTGGAATCAGGACAGCTTCCAGGATCTCATCAGCAAGAAACGCACTTTCGATCGCATGTCCCGGTCGAGGGTTCTGTTTCTCGTAGGCTTTGAGGCTGGCTTTTTGGGTTCTATCTTCCGAGTCCAGAGAGGTTTCGTCTACCGGGTCAAAGTCAGTATGGGCGAGCAGATAGTCTTTGGGATCAGAACCTTTGAAATCCTGGTGTGCGATCGCCTGCCACCCTCGCATCGCGGCTTGCCACTGGATCTGTAATTTACCTAAATCGTGAGTCAACACAGCTAAGAACACCAGAAGTTCAAACAAGGCTTCTGCCTGGGTTGGAGTAGAACGGGGAAAGAACTGGTTACGAATGAACCTGCCGCCAGCCTGAAGTTGTTCATCCCGCATACTTTGGTACTTTGGTTGGTTACGGGGAAAAGGGTTGTTCCAGCATGTCCAGATTCGCCCCAGATGACCCACATAAGTATCCATGTGGTAGCAGTATTCCTGGCTGTTCGCCTGAACAGGCTTAACCTGAGACAGGTAATTGCCTTCTACATTTACGCCAATCTGTAAACCGATGTCCTCGTCGTAGTCGGCATAGCGTGGGTTAACCAGTAAACGAATACTAGTAATGATGTCATTTTGATGGGTAATAGGTCGGGCAACAGGCAAACTATAGCCCTCACCTTGTCGCCTTTCCGGTTGTACTGCTTGCTTGAAGATCCAATCTGGGGAATGGCTATCTTGAAACTCGCGCCAAATTTTGAGCAACGTGGTTTTGGGGAGTGAAAATGCTTCTAAACTCCGTAAATCCACTTCTGGTAAATCCAGGTCAATCATGGCCTGCTCCTGCACCATGAAGACACTGCGATTATCCACATCGCGAATCAACTCCTTTGCAGCGGATTGTTCTCCCTGGAATACGGCTGCCCGAAAGCGATCGTCAAATGTCTTCCGGTTGTCCTGTCGTTTTTGAGCCTGGTTGCGGTCGCCTACTCCATGCACCTGATTTACCCAGTCGGCTTCGATCGCAAATCCAACAGCCTGTCCCTTGAAAGCCTGAGTATGGTTCTGCAAGACATCCCAAGTTAACTCACACACCGGATCTTCATAGGGGAGAAATTGACGGCGAGGGCGTTGTTCTACGGCAGCCGTCCGCTCATCATCAGCTTCGGACTGGATCAGGCCTGTTTGTTCCTCGCTTACTTGCAGTTCTCGGTAAACCCTGACTGTTCCAACCTGATGCCCAAACCGAGCGCACCGTCCAGCTCGTTGTAGCAGTGCATTCATGGGGCAAAGCATGGTATGCATCACATCACAGGTGAGATCCATCCCAGCTTCAATCACCTGAGTTGAGATCAAGACATGACAATAACCGTCCTCCTGCTGATATCCCTCCTTGCCAAACAATTGTTTTAACTTATCTTCCTTTGCTTTGCGATCCTTGGGTAAAAACCGTGAATGGAGTAGTGTGATTTGAATCGGTTGCCCCTGCACCAGATCTCGCAAATCCTGAAACAGCCCTTGGGATTGTGCCACGGTATTACACAGGACAATGACTCGCCAGTGCTGATGTTGCTGAATATCGTCCCGAACGAGATTAGCGGTAAGGGGTGTCGTCGCAGGTTCAAAATATCGTTGACGAGTTTCGATCGTCCTCAAATCCTCAGCCTTAACATTTAGCAGGTGAACTACTTCTTCAGAAAAACTGCTGCGACGAGGGTTCAGCGCTTTAATTTTTTGTTGGATTTGTGTGGCTAGTTCTTCAGTGAGGGTGGCTGTCATAAGCAGAAAGGGTGAAATTCCCTGCACCTGCTTAAGGAGTTCTAGCGTGGTAGCAAAGGAGCGATCCGGGTCAAGGAGGTGTAGTTCGTCAAATACCAGGTAGGAGGCGAACACAATGCCTGCATTGACGTTGGCAGACCCTCGCCCGACTGAATAAGGGATATTCAAAAAGCTGCTGAGTAATTGGTCGATCGTGCAAAAGATGATATCTCCTTCAAACCGTGGGTCTTCTGGTGTTTCCCCTGTTTGCAGAGTGACAACTAATGGGCGTTTAGTTGGATAAATGGTTTCCCAATCTCTGACGTAACTCCGCACTCGATCGCGCAAACTGGTTGCTAGCGTTCTCAATGGGACGATGTAAATTAACTTGTTGGGAAAATTCCCAATATCCATAACCTTGGCAAATAAAAAAGGGGCGATCGCGGTTTCGGTTTTGCCTGCACCCGTTGGGGCACGGAGCAAAATGTTTTTTCCAGAGAGGATGGCTGAGATCGTCTCTCGTTGAAACTGTCGGGGTTGAAAGGTGGTTAGCTGGTGGAAACAGGTATCAATTTGGTCATTTGAAATCATGGTTGTCATTCACAGTGACAATGCTTTTTTAATCTAGAAGAGCAACAATTTCCTCGATGGTTAGATTAGATGGATAATTCCAGGGAGAGCCACCAACGGTGCGGCGACCTCCCCAACTTCCAGTTTGAGGATCTTTTCGCTGTTCTGCCTGAGTGAGGCGATCGAAGGTGCCCTGGGTGTAATTCAGCGTGTGTTGGTCTGGATGGAGAGGAATGCTACCCAGCGTATATTGGTTACCACTCTGACGATGATCACGCACTGTAATCGCTTCTGGACGTAAGGAGTGGGGGTACGAGCTAATCGCATGATAGAAGGAACGCGGGTCAACGGAATGTCCAACGCTGCGTACATCACAGACTGCAATAGCACCTTGTTGGGTTTCAAGAAATTGAATTCGATTTTCATCCTTGAGCATCTGAGCATCTGCTTCAATCTGCTGCCAGTAGTCGTCTGCTTCACCACCTTCTCCTGGATAAGGACAGTCCCCTTTTGCAGCGGCTATCAGCCACTCCGTTCCCCGGCGAAAGGCTTCTGAGGAGTAAGCTTCCCAATGCGCTTCTGTCCAGTCTTTGCGCTCGCGGGGTAATCCTAAATCGGCGGCGATTCCTTCACTGGATTTTTTCAGGGCCGCATCAGCTTTCGCGGCAAATTCAGCATACTGGGTAAGGTCAGGTGGAACCATGAGATGGTCACAGTCCCAGGCGATCGCTTTGAATTTGGCGATCGTTTCTGGGGTCAACACTTCTCGCGGCAATTGAATCCAGGCAGCGGCACAACAGGCATCCGCATCCACCATTGTGGTGACAAAGCAAGCAGGCTGGTGGGTGGAATGTTCTTCCTGAAAAGAGGAGTGTTTGGGTAAGGGAATTTCGTCCATTTGGATGTCGGCTCCACCCGGACGGTGATGATCCCAGTGGAGGTCATCCGGTTTCGCTTCCCAATTGGGAACAGTGCCATCCACCATAATGATTTGGTGGTCAGAGGGCAGGCGATCGGCGTTAGTGGTGACGAGATATCGCATGGTAATGAGAGGGGGAACAAGGAGGAAGGTGTTTTAAGATTAGGGGTAAGGGAATTTAGGAACACCAGTCTTCGAGGGGAAGTTGTTATGGTCGTGCAAATTCCGATTCAGCGCATCCAGGTGCCACCGGGGCAACGGGTTTTGTTGCGGGATGTGAGTTGGGAGGAATTTGAGGCGATTTTGCAGGAGCTGGGCAATCACCGTACAAACCGGGTTGCTTACTGTGATGGGCTGTTAGAAATTATGTCACCGTTACCAGAGCATGAATATTTTAAGGAAACGATCGGGGATGCCGTTAAAGACATGGCAGAAACGCTCGATTTGGACTATGAGAGCTACGGCTCTACGACCTGGCGACGGCAGGCAAAGCAGGCAGGCTTAGAACCGGATAATTGCTTCTATTTTCAAAATGAAGCTAAGGTGCGAGGTAAATTGCAGTTTGACCTGGATCAAGATCCACCACCGGACCTGGCATTAGAAATTGATGTCACCAGTCAATCGATTGATCGCTTTCCCATCTATGCCCGCTTGGGAGTTCCAGAAATCTGGTGCTACGACACGGGACGGTTAAAAATTTATCACCTCCAGAATGGTCAATATATTGAGGTTCAGCAAAGTGCAATCTTTCCGCAACTGGATGTTGGCGCATTACCGCAACTGATTGAGGCAAAGCGATCTGTGGGACGGTTGGCGTTGCGGCGATCGATTAGGACCTGGGCCAGGGAGCAGGTGGGGAAGGAGTGATGGTGCGATCGCTACAATTAACCGACTATGAACAGCTGACCACAGTTCTAGATTTTCCAGATAAGGGTTCATTCCAGGGAAGGGCGATCGCACGGGAGCAGGAAGGGGAGAGAGAGATGCTTCTATGGTATCGAAGGTGAGAGGGGCGATCTCTGCATCCTTTTCACTTGCGCTTCGGTTTTTTCTGTGCCCTTTCCAAGGCTAATTCCATAGCAGTCTTGCTACCTTGATTAGAGGATGAATTTCCAGGTTTCGGTTTAGGGCGATCGCTACCACGAGGGAGACGAGGATTTGGTTTAGGAGTATTCCCTCCACCTGAATTCCCAGGGTTCGGATTATTATCGTCATCTCCATCATCACATCCCATTATTTGTAAGGGAGTTGGTAATACAGGGCGATCTGCATACTCATTCACTTTTCCCTTTTTGGGTGTACCGATATGTTGCAAATTTGCATCCCTTTCAATCTCCATGTATCGCCTTTCGTCTAATTCTGCTTGAGATAAATTCTCTTTCCATGTCAACATTGCGAGCAGCATTTTAATACGCCGTAGCTCTTTAAAGGAGCCTGTAGTGCCAAGACTTTGAAGGATGAAGTTCTCAAAAGCAGCAATATAATTAGATTCTTCATCAGTAGTTACAGCGTTGCTGTATCCTGTCTCCCAAGCATTTCCCTCGTTGAAGAGGGTGTTGTATCGTTTAGTGCGATCGCTTAAATAAAACTGATGCTCGATCTTAACTGCTCCCATACCTAAAGGTTTACCCATACCTAGGGAAAGACGATACTTAGTATCACGAGCAAAATCTAGCACCCATAACAAACAGCCTAACTCCACATTACTAAGGTTTTCAAAGTAAATGTTGAACTTAAATACAACTCCTTTGTTAATAGGTTGGATTAGAGTTGTTTGAGTATCAGAGACTTTCTTAGGGGCACCAATAACTTTTTTGGAAGGAGTCAATTTGAAAGTTGGATCATTTCCTTGATGCCAATATAGCTTGTGACCACGAATTACCGTAGCTCCCTGACTTGCATAGTGCTTCAAGCTTAAGGGATCAGCTGTTTCAGGTTGAACCAAATAATGTGAGAAACTAGTAGACTTCGGTTCAGCTAAGATTTTGGGAACTACTGACTTTTTGTTTTCATACCATATTTCCTGCTGGCTGCTTTGATACAAACCATCTGTAAAAAATACACGTCCTGCTCTTTGTCTGCCAAATTGTTGATCGAAATTTTTAGATAGTTTTTCTTCTTCAGATTCTTTTTTAATCCAACCAAAGATGGCATCAGCCAAATCAATACACGATAGCTTTCTCAAGTCTTTGGGGACAAAATCCATAACGGTGGTTGCATGACCATCACCTTGAGGAGAGTAGGGAATACGAAAGTTTGGGCTTTGACCGAAAAAACTTACTATATTGCTCCCAGGTTTAGGAGGTAAGTAGAAGACAGGTCTACCTCTTTCTAACACTCCCCAATCCTTGTTAAAGGGTGAAACCTTCTGAAAATCAGTCAAGGCGTTACGATAATGCTCGACCGCTTCTTGATCTAATCGATAGATATCTGAATTATTTGCATCTTCGGTAAAAACTATACAGTGATTAGAGCGTGGAGAAGATTCATTTCCTTGCTTCATATTTCCACTGGTAACGAGTTTACAGCTTGCCCCGCTGCCTTGTAACGTAATCCCCTGTACAAACCAACGTGAAGCAATGACTTTACCATTCCTTGTTTCTTTCCTTTCTTCCAAAGATTGGTAGTTGACGTTTAAATACTGTGGTCTATAGTTATCATCGTTAAATTTCTTAAAATTTGGTAAGTTAGTGAGTTCATTCTCTTGAACCCAGGCGAAAGTTACACCGTTAGTTCTTATAGCAGGTTGAATATACCAACCTTGAGTATCTTCTTTGAGATAACCAGCCTGAACTTGCTTATGATCAACATAAGTTTTGTATTCCTTTCCCCAAGACTCTTTGTTTGGATTTGATCCAACTGCTCGGAAGAATAATCTTTGATGTCCCGAAACTCTTTCAATCTTGCTGAAACTGACAATTTCCACTAAATTTCGTAGCATTCCTCGTAAGCTGCTACCGGGAATAACTGGTAGTAGCTCTTCATCTTTTGATTTAACTAGAGTGTGAAAAAAGGGAGCCAGAACATCTTTACGCTCTTTTTCCCAAGCTTCCTTTCTTTTCTCCCATTGTTTCTTCTGCTCCATCCACTGTTCTTTCTGATTTTCTGTTGCACCCTTTGATAATTCTGGGCAGGGTTCTTGAAAATCACAATACTTTTCAAAATCTGCTGGAGTCATCCCACAACGGATATATAGAGGAGAATCTGTGGTGAGAGTACATTCAATTTTGCCAGTCAGACGATCTCCCTTTCCAGTCAAGTGATCAGTATAATAGCGATCGTGATCTGGAGGTAGCGGTGCTGTCACTACTTGGTCAGGTAACTCAACGAAGTTATAGGGCGCAACTGCTTTTCTATTGGGAGGTACGTTACTTAAATGTTTTGGCAGAGACATAGCAATTCCCTCTAATTCTCATTTGTAGTTAAATCAACAAGACGACTGAGATAAATACGGGCTATACCGTTGTCTCCATAGTTAACGTAGTGACAAACAGTAAGGCGAACTCGTCGAACAAGTTCTTCAGCTTTGTTAACTTCGATGTCTGTAATTGGAACTGCGTGCTTTAGACCTTGAAAGCCTTCTTTCAAAATAGTGAAGCCTTCGTTCTCTCGCTTATACCCGTGCGTTCCCCAAAGCATTTGATTTTCAATGATGGAATTAGTCTCCGAATTACCAATGAAACGGGCTTTCCATTCACTACCAGACCTCCATAACATCATTTCACCTGCTTGACTAAAAACTCGGCACTGTTGCAGAGTAGCCAGACGTAGTAACGGAGATTGGGGTAATACACAATTAGAGATGCTAAGGATTCCTTGCCTGAAATGCCCCCAGATTATACCGTCGTCTGCATGAGCCAATAGATACTTTAAATGATAAGTCTGAGCGTGAACATTTAGCCACTCAAACAAATCCTGATCATGAGTAAGATCAGAAATGGGTAGAGGCTTACATAATTCTTCTTTCATGCGGCACTCTCCCTAGTTGTGTAATTTGTCAGTGCTTCAACAAATTTTTCTAAACTAGTTGGGTTACTAACTTGTAACTGCTCGTCATTTTGAACAATTGTCCATTCTCTCTCTGAACCAGACACATAACGAGTAATGACTGCTGATTTGCCTTGTAAGCGTCCTCGACCAATGCTGCTTTCACCACCTACGGGTAAGTCTTCAGTCCATAAGTCTTTGAGTAATAGCAAAAGCAGTCCAATTTCATGATTTTGCGGTAAGCGTAACTCAAGTTGAAGAGTAACTAATGTTTGGTCGCCACCGAAAACAGGCTGTTCATCAAACAAGGCTCCATGATAAGCCCCACCCGTAAAGCGATCGATCGCAATTCGATTTTGAACAAGATCATGCCCGTTCTGAATTTTCGTTTCGTACACAACTAAGCGGCTGGCTTGTTTACTTTCTCTATCCGCATTACCAAATAACTTCTCAATTAGATCAGTATCTTTCCCAAGCGTATTAACAATCCTTTCTGCCCGATGACGTAAAACGCCAGCTAAGCTTGTACCCGATAACACAGGTACCGCATCAGTTGAATGAGCCTGCTTGGACTTAAGATGTACTACGTCAGGAGCACGTTCAGTCGTAGCTTGTCCTGAACGGATCAGAAGTGAACCATTCAGGCTAAACAAAGCATGAATTGTGAACCGCTCTCGCTGGTCTGACTCCAAATTCTCAGGTTTCAGAATATCAAGGATTTTACCCACATCAGGTTGTTTAGTATGAGTAGCCCAGGGTCGGTCAAATGTTAACCAGGCAAGGCGCTCGCTTGGTTGTGTCATATCGAATTGCCATACCTGCCATTGCTCAATGTGGCAACGACCAAAACCTCGCCGCTTCTTCATTCCAATACCGATTGCGCCAAGTTCTAAACCTTCCAGGGAAATAGCTAGTTCCCTAACCAAGCGAGCCTCATCAGCTAATTGTCCCTGGTCATTGTATTTATCGATGAGTAATTCAAAACAGAGATCAAACTGAGTACCCGCCTGAATTAACTCAAGATCATATTTAGCTTTATCCTCAGCGGTTCTTCTTTTATTGTTGATCTGGATTCCATCGCGTGATTCAACACCTACTGCTTGACTACTCAAAGCATCATGAACAATGAGCGGACTTTGATCACCATCAGGATCGCTTTTACGTCCCCCAAATAGAATGGAATCTTCATGAGAAAGGTAGCCCCCACGATATTCACGCAAATAGTTTCGCAATGCGCCAGCAATCGAAGCTCCAGGTAGTAATGCTTTATCTTCTTCAAAGCTATCCCGAAGAAGCATTAAATCAACCAAGCCATCAGCATCTCCACTGCTGAGACAGGTAGGTGTATCTAAGATCAACGCACCACGAACAATAATCCGCTTAGTAATGTATCGTTGGTTGCGGTAAAAGCGATTATTACTCATAATGCTCGCTCCTTCACTGTTTTTTTTGCGATCGCAATAATTAGTCGCAGAGTATATTCTTTAGCGAGTTCTTCTGTAAGAGATTGTTGGACAGATTCATCTCCAACAGTGAGAGTCAAATCACGTTCAGGACGAGTGAACCAACTGGTAACAAACTGGACTGGATGATTTAACCACTCGTCTAGGTTCTGTCTCAGTGATATGCCGTCAATCTTGGCACGCTCAAACTGACCAGATGCATTAGATGGAAGATTTGCTAGAAGCGATCGCACAGAATCGCAATTACCTGTTGTAAGGGCTTCTCTTGCTATAAGTTGCAGACGAGATAATTGACTATTCTTGATTCCTTCTCCCTGAATTGATAAACGGCTGACTCTATCTTCTAATTGTCGTTCCAGTCGTTGTTTCATGAGTTGCTTTGCCATACGTCGGGCAATTGTTCGAGATAATTCAGTCTCTAAACTCAAAGTTTGGGTTTGCTTAGAAGGTTCTGGTCGTTTAGCACTTAACTCCCATTCCTCTATCCAGTTCACTGCAACTCGCCCAAATCCATCAATGCGGCGATCTCCAATTCCATAGGTTTCTAGCTGCTGAATTTCATCAGCACTTAGCTCAAGTCCCTTAAAGGAAATTACACTACCAGCAGATACAGCAATGACTTGGGGCAGAGGTAGCCCCCACTTTCGATTAAAACCACCAACGACAATATTGCTTGAATAGATGTTGCTAATCTTCAAGTCTGGCAGAGTTCTCTTCAGAAGAGACTCCAATTCTCCCCGGATGAGTTTTATGTCGGCTGTCGGCTGTCCAAATTCATCCCTTAGAAGTGCATCACTTAACAAGGTAATTGTGCAAATGTTTTGTTTTGCTCTCTTTGTCGCTTTAATTCCAATCTCGCTCCAATCCTGATTATCTGGATGGGGATTTAGAATTTTCGTATGTCCATAACCAGCACTTTGAGAACCACCTAACCATAGATCATTAGAGCGTTCTAGAAGTTGCTGAAGTATAGTAGCTGCCTCATCTGACTGGCATAAAATTACAGCCTGAAAGGTTTGACCAGTATCGATCGCGTCATACCGAAAAATTGTCCCCTCGCCTTTCTGTTCATTAGTTTGTTGATCTCGTCGAGCTTGCATTGAGCGACCTTTGCGGCGATCGCGCTGATTATGAACGTTAAGTCGTCGAGTTACAGCATGAAGAATAATTTTGCTGTCTTTCACAGTACAAAACTCTTGCGTAACTTTTTTAGGTTCAAATTCTTCTATATCTGGAAGTTCACAGTCTGGATGAATACGATCGTAAACAGACATACCCGGTGAATCTTCTGGAGGAAGATCAGTATTTTTTTCTTTAAACCAAGATTTAGGAGTAGGTAAGGTTCTCCGTCCAGTTGAGTCTTCTAAATAAGCATTGAGATAGCGAATCTGATCTGGATCGAAGAATAGTTGCTGAATTTTCGCATCATCAAGATTCAAGTCATGCAATCCCTCCTGCTTCATATAGCGACCAATCAAAGCACCACGAATCATACTGCCTGGAATATATGAAAAGGAAACATCACTATTAGGATCACCCTGGAAAGATGTAGCTAATAAAGGTTGCTGAGTTTGAAGAGAAAATATAACCGCTTTCACAACTAAGCCCCCTCAGTAGATTTAAGTTCTTTGCCAAACATCTCAGTATGCTGTGCTGTCACATCATTACCGTCAGTATCGTGAAGCGTGCATCTCACATGGCCTCGACCACGATGCCGTCCACTGCCTACATATCGAAGTGCGAGTGTTCCTACTGCTATCAAGGATTTCATTGCATCGGTTGGTTCTTGCTCGAAATCCAAATTCGCCAAGAGTTCCAGTTCTCGAACAATGACGCGGGCTGAACGAAGACTGCCTTTATCCGGTACACCACTTAAGGCTTCGATCGAAGTTTGGCGACGAATGGTGGTTAAGCTGTTTAATATATCTGTTTTGGTCAACTGCCCAGCATCAATATCAATTTGCTTTGCAACGGCTGCTCGTAGATCCTGAGGTAAGCAAGCGTCACCTACATGAAGAATTCCCTTTGAACTCAATTCACTGCCAGGTTCCCCAAACAACCTGTAGGCGATATCAAGCCAGTCCAACTGGTAAGTGGGTAGGACTGCAATTAAATTCTCACACTCTTCTCGCAGAAGACCTTTAAGAGTGCGCCCACGCAAGTAAGGAAAGCCATAAGCATCATGTTCAACTTCTTGATCAACCAGTCCAGCAACACCATCACCACGACCGAACGTTGTATCACTAAGTAGTTGAATTCTGATTTGCAATCTAGACATTCTTCGCTCCTTTCAATGCGAGGTAGAATTCCATTGCCTCGATCGTGTCAAAGTAGCCGCAATAATTATCCAGCCATCCCTGTATTGCTAACTGTTCGGCTCGTCCACTAGATTCTGGGTAGATTGGTAGCCTTTGATTCTTGATTGCATAGTTTCTAAGAAAGTCTTGTACGGCTTCTTTAGTTCCTTGGCGCAGTACTTCACGCAGGGCAAGAACCTTGTTTTTACGTCCTGCCCATCCTTCGTCCTGGTGAAACTGGAAAATAACTTGGCTTAGTCCCTCCCAAGTGCGCCAATCGTCATCCTTTTGGTGTAAGCGTACAGGGCGCATTTGTAAGTGCTTTGTAGTCTCATCAACTTTAATTTGGTACTCTCTATCTCGAATATCGGAGATCGAACCACTTAAACCACTCGCTGCCAAATGCCAATCTAGAGCAGAAAATCCATCAGGGTCAGAGTTTTTGTTGTCCTTTATGTGTTTCTTGGCTTCACGGCATAATTCCTCACTCAATTGGTACGCTCTTGCAAATGGATAGTGAGTTTTAATAACACATACTCCTGCACAAGCATAAAGAGTTTTTCCATCGGCAATTGGCTCATGCTCTAAAGCATTCAAATAAACAGAAGCTAGTTCAATACCAATTCTGCCATCACAGATAAAAGTGATATCATCACCACCATAAACCAGGGGACGGAAAGGTAGGTAAGGCATTTTTAGGGAAAATTCACCAAGTTCCCCTTTTACTTTTCCTTCCTCAATTGAGGCTTTAACAAACTCAGCTACTTTCTGTAAAGCATTTATCCCTGCTGCGTTAACGGTCTTTGAAAGTTGCCAGATTCCATCAACGTAAACTTGATTTGATTTCGCCATATCATTCAAGTTCTGTTTGGCTAACTTCTCTCCATATTCTCGAAATCGTTTACCCATTCCGTTTCCATCCGCATGAATTACTGCGGCATAACTCAAGCTTCCTTCAGATCGCCCTAGTTGATCGGTTCTCTTGGGAAACTGATAGACGTTGAAATCAAAAATTTCCTTGAACAACTTTTGCAGACGATCCTCTGCTCTCTTAGCAGCCTCTAGCTTCTGGGAGGTTTCAGTAGAAATTAAATAGCTATCAGTTTCTTCATCATGCCTAATGTAACGATCGCTACTATCAACTGCTGGTAATTGAGTCGAGTTACAAGTAGCTGTTACCCCTAAACCCAATAAAGGTGAGGATGAGACTTGTTTTTGCTTTGCTTGTTCAATGTCATGTTGCATCAAACCTTGAATCACATCATGCAACGACTCATGATCCCAATCAAACTCCTTATGGGCTGCAACCAAATTAATGCCTCGCGCCTCTCTCAAGATTTTTTCACTTAGTTCTTTAGTGAACTCAGTTGCGCTATCCTTTGACGGGAACAACAGTAAGGCATTACCACCCCCTGCATAAATTACTTCTGTTCCCAAGCGTATATGGTTTTGTGCGATCGTATGAACCCAAACGCCTGTTGCTTCATGTACTAACTGAGAAGCACCAATATTTTCACGTAAGCGATTGCTGTTGAAGACATAGTTCTGAATTCCGGTTGTGTCCAGGACTGTTACAGTTCTCTTACTCATCTTGCTTTTTCTCTACGAGTTTGACCCACTCAATAATTCGGTCTGGTAGTTCTACTAAATCATCACGACCAAAAACTCTTAGTTTGTTGTTTCCAACCAATGTCGATAGTTCTGCTTGAAGTGTATCTGGTTCATCCGAGCAACAAACTAACGCGACTTTTGCCTCTGATCCACCCATTTGTTCTGCTCGAAGACAAGCCTCAAACAATTTACTCTTACAAAGCTGTCGATCACTAGTAGTTGAGCAGGATATAGCAAAGAGTTGATAACCGCGAGTAAAAGCAACATCAAACTGGAAACCTTGCTCGGTTCCTGCTAAAGGAATTGAGAAATCTAAACCATAGTGTTTAACCGAAATCTGACTGGCTATTTCCTGAACTACTCTCAAGACATAATGTTCTAACCAAATGCCTTCCAACCACTTACCAAAATTTTTAGGCTTAGAGAAATAACCCTGCTTCTGTACTTCTGCAATTGCAAGTAATCCATCTCCGTCAAGGAATTTCAGATCTTGAAATTGCTTTTGAATATTATCCGGCAAAATCTCAATTGGGAATGATAGCTTTAAAATCTCAGTTTTATTCTTCCAATCGCCTAACGTTTCATCTGACTTCTCCTTACGGGCAGAACGACTGAAAATTTCATAAAACCAGTTTCTCCACTGTGTTAAATTGTCCTTTGCCTCTATGTCACTGTATAGTTGAGCGAGTGCTACAGCGAGTTCTGGTAAAATTGGTTCTCTTACGGGATCATGATCGAGCTCTAGCTGATGAATTTGAAAGAGTTTAGGTAGTTTAATCTCTAATGTATCTGGTCGAATCTTGAGACGAATCAGATCGCTACCTTCCTCAATGCACATTTCTAGATGGCGTGGATCGAGATAGCTGAATTGAATATTCAAACGCTTCTGATAGCTATTATTCTTTTTTTCGTAGCATAAAGTGCGATAGGCATGAACAGCCATCGTCTTAGTTCCACCTGTGTAGTTGATGCCAATTTTGCCAGTAGTGATCGTATCTAGCTCTTGCTGAACAACGTTTTCAATCCTAAAAGCATCAGATTCTCTGTCCTCTAGCGATCTCATTTTCGCAGGCTTAAAACCTTCATTTTGCAGAATTGTGGCTAATCGCTTTGCAGTCTCATCTGTGTCAGTTGTATAGATAAAGTGGGGTATACCTCCTTTTGCAAGGAGTAGTTTTGCAGCAACATAGTTAGGTAACGGATTTTCCCCGATTAATAGAAATAAGTGGTCAACTGTATAATTATTAAAATTAGGAATTTTCACTGAAATACTCCTTCATCTTGAGGTAGGACTACGCAGTAACTAACCATACGATGAGTTCTAGTGCGTTTATAATTCAGGCTAATTCTGACGGAGGGCGATCGCTGGCATTCGTTGTCGAATCACGGAATGTTCTGCCTGGTTAGTCCCAAGGTTAATGAGTTGAGCATGGTTGAGGATTGGAATCTCCTACTTCCTATGGGCATGGTTGAGTTGGTAGGTTGTAACCAGTCAATACGCTTTACAAATCCTGGCATAGAATTCCCATCGCAACAGAAATTGCAACAAAAAAAGAAAATATTAAAGAGCTTTTATAGAGTGCTACAGAAGTAAATGAATTGAAAATAGATGTTATAAATCAAGGGTTGCAATTCATCCACGGCATCAGCGTAAGGTTGACTACTCAAGCTAGGGTACTCTAGCTATGAAGTAGGGTCTTCCAGAATCAGTTCAAAACCTGTTGAATGAGATTTAGAATGCGGTCAAGCAATGGTTGTGGCACTTCCTGAGTTTTACCCCGCAACCACGATCCTGCTTCAACTTCTAGATGAGGGTGTTGGCTCACCACTGTGAAACAAGGTTCCAGTTTACTGTGAATGATGAAGACTGGTTCTAGCTTACCTGCACAAAGGTCATGCCATTCCTGAATCCTGTCAGGCTTGCTACTGATGACAATGTAATGGGTGCATTGCGCCACAACGGGTGCCTTTTCTGGTTGGGGTAAACCGCCGACATCGACCAGAACAATATCCATGACGGTGCGAATGTTGGCGATCGCGTCTGCATGGTATTGAAAGTAATCGTGAATCAGTTGGGCGGCATTCTCCTGTCGGTCCAGTTTGATTTCATTCTCGGTGGCTAATTGTTTTGCCAGAATTGGTGGCATCTCATAGGAGGCATTGCTTTCCCCATCCCAGTTGGCGCGATGCAGATACAGCTTGAGATAAGGGCAATGGTAGGTCAAACTGCGGCGCAGGGCATTCGAGAGCACACTCTTGCCACTATCGGGAGGTCCACCAATCAAAATGGCAAGTCCTGGTGTGCGGTTGAAAATAACGGGGATACCTGTGCCGACTGGAATTGTGGCTCTCTGACTGGCAGTTACGATGACCTGCTTTGTCCGTAGATCATAAAACCCAACCCAGGAAGCCGATCGACAACGTTCCAGCAAATGCACATACAACCAGGGTGGACCGGAACCAAATAGAATCACTTCCTGGTCAGGATTGAGACTATCGGGCAATTCCAGCGTTGCTAATGCCTGGGGTGGCATCAGGTTAGACAGGGTTTTCTTACCATCAATCAACGAAACGATCGCATCTGGGTCAACACGGTTGGCAATGTTGATGGCGATCGTCTGGCAGTTCCCCCGAACTGTGGTCAACTCCGTCACCTGGAGCTGGAGTTGGGCGTTCATTACCGTCACCGGGGATTTAGTATTATCCGATGACTCAGGCTGAGTTTTACGAAACACCTGAACGGGTAAATCGAGGGGGAAGACCTGACCCACTAAGCGTGAATTGGTGCGATCGACGGCAACAACCGCACCCAGAAGGCGAGGTTCGTAACAAGCAATCCAGGGCAGGTGCTGACAGTATTGGGTTAGATAGCCATACAACCAGATCGGCGCTCTTCCTTCCAGGACAATACCCCGATCAGGTTCTAAACCCTGAGGGAAGGACAGTCCTTTCAGATCCTCCAGGCTGATCTGGGTGTGTGTCAGATGGATATGAAGATGTTGATAGGGGCGACGATCGCGCGTCTGGTGTTGGATCAGGTCAAGTTCAATGACGGGCATCTTCAATGACGGGGAAAAGCAACTAAAATGACTGTAACAGATGCTAGAAGAGGGCACTTCCAATTTTCACTCCAGAGCGTTGGAATGGGAGGCTTCAACCCCAATGTCATACTGGTGACATTCGCTAAAAAGGCTTGTTGGATTGATTGTCCTATGGTTGTTACTCGCCCAACTCAACTGACCGAGCGCTTCGTGACTGCTCTGGTCTATGCGGCTCACCTACACGCAAACCAGAAGCGTAAAGATGGCAGAGTACCCTATATTGCCCATTTGCTCAGTGTGGCGGCTTTAGTGCTGGAGGATGGTGGCACGGAAGATGAAGCGATCGCCGGATTATTGCATGATGCGATCGAGGATCAGGGGGGGGATTCCACTCGACAGGCGATCCGTCAGCAATTTGGAGAGGGTGTGACTGCGATTGTAGATGGTTGCACGGAGCCGAATCGGTTATCCTCCTGGGAGGTGCGTAAAATGGGTTATCTTGAGCAAATTCGCTCGGCTCCCGCATCGGTACGGCGGGTTTCGCTTGCCGATAAATTGCATAATGCCCGATCGCTGCTGGCATCATTGCAGCAAGAAGGAGACGTTGTCTGGGATCGTTTTAATGGAGGAAAGGCACAAATGCTCTGGTTCTATACCGCTTTGCGGGATTTGTATCACTCAACGGGTCAGGATTATTTAAGCCAGGAATTTGCCCGAGTGATGGCAGACATTGAAGCGATCTCCCCACACCCCACACCCAGCATTCAATGACGCTTCCTCTTTTTGTTGACCAGCCCACGGTCGAACTGTTGCAATGGTTAGCGCGAGGTTCGCTGAAGCAAAATCTGGCGCGGGCGATTCGGCTCTGGGTCTGGTTGCGCTTCCTATATGGTGAAGAGAAAACCCAACTCCCACCTGAATTTTCCTTTGCGGATTGGCGAGAAACCTTTTTTACTCATACGCATCCCTCGGATGAGGGCATTCCCGATAAACACGATCGTCACTGTCGCTGTGCCAAAACAACGTCAGAGTGGTTATTCACGCCACAATCTGGCATGTCTCAGACGGAATGGTGCCGATCGCTGCAACAGCATGATTCCCTGCCGGACACCATCAAAGCCATTTTGAAAGCCCGGTTGTTTGGAGTTACGCGACGCAGTTTATACGAGGATTTGCAAATTCTGACGAAGTTGGGCTGGGTACAGCGAAAGGGGCAGAAATATCGACTGGTGGAGGAGTTTCCCCTGCGGGCATTGCCCACCAAAAGTAGCACCAGTGTGATTGTGCATCCCGATTTAGCGGCGATCGCGGACAATCTCTCCCAGCAAATCAATGGTCATCAACGTTTCTTTCTGCATGTGGATTATGTGGTGCCCCGGGATGCCATCGATCGAGTGGATGATTGGCAGGCAAACCTGCGACAAATTTGGGAAAAGAATCCGGTTCCGCCGCTTCTGGTCACTTATACCAGCGCAAAAGTTCTCAAGGACTTTCAATGTGTTCTCTATCCCGTTTGCATCTATTATGTGCAGCGAGCCACGTACCTGTGTGCCTGGGGACAAGTGCCGAATCAGAATCCCGATCGCATTGACTGGCGCAATTACCGTCTGGATCGGATTCAAAAGATAAAGCAACTCACCTGGACCGATAGGCGAATTCCGCACTTGATGCGTCAGAGTTTCCAACGCAATGATTTACCGTTGCCTGAGTTTATCCAGGAACGGATGGCGGAAGCCTGGGGATTTGATTTCTATCAACCAGATGCCCTGCTACTGCTACGGTTCGATCGGGATTTCCACGACGGCTATGTCCGAAACACAGTTCGGCATGAGACGTTTAAGCAGGTGGGTTATACTCAGGTCAAAAAGCTGATTCAACAGACGGTTTTTGATGCGGAGCAACAAAGGGTGTTGTTGCAGTTATGGCAGGCGCGATCGCCGGATGATGCTTACTATACGGCACGCTACCGTTTGGGCGATCTGAATGTGTTGTTGCGGTTGCGGGCTTGGCGACCCCGAATGGAGGTCATTTTGCCCTGGCAATTGCGCCAGCAAATGGCGATGGAGGTAGAGCAGGAATATCAGCTTTATAACGAAGGAAAGTAATGTTCAGTCCCGTTGCCGGGATTCATGGGTTTGAAAGACAACGGTACAGCTAGCGTAGACATTCATGATATGAGGTTTCAGTCCCGTTGCCGGGATTCATGGGTTTGAAAGGCAACCCCATTAACCAAATGGTCGATTAGTTGACCGGTTTCAGTCCCGTTGCCGGGATTCATGGGTTTGAAAGGTTGCTGGACGACATCAAGGTTCAGGGTGATGCTGTGTTTCAGTCCCGTTGCCGGGATTCATGGGTTTGAAAGTTTAGTAGCAAGGACTGGTGAGGATGTTTCCGCAAGGTTTCAGTCCCGTTGCCGGGATTCATGGGTTTGAAAGCGTAGCTTTCCTCCAAACTCGATCGCTTGGAGGATTGTTTCAGTCCCGTTGCCGGGATTCATGGGTTTGAAAGCATTTGTTGACTGCTCAGAAAACTGGGGATGTGTAGTTTCAGTCCCGTTGCCGGGATTCATGGGTTTGAAAGTCCTGATCATCAACTTAGATGACTCGCAAAACAATTACTGTTTCAGTCCCGTTGCCGGGATTCATGGGTTTGAAAGGCTGAAATTGCGCCCATTTTCGATGACAAAGCTTTTAAGTTTCAGTCCCGTTGCCGGGATTCATGGGTTTGAAAGTAGTCAGACGCTGCTGAGAGCGCTTGCTATGTTTGGTTTCAGTCCCGTTGCCGGGATTCATGGGTTTGAAAGTCCTGAATTCGTTTCACAGTCTCGCTATGCGTGGGAGTTTCAGTCCCGTTGCCGGGATTCATGGGTTTGAAAGCTACATCGACTCGAATACCAAACTGGCTAAGAAGATGTTTCAGTCCCGTTGCCGGGATTCATGGGTTTGAAAGTCCGGAACTCCGGACTAAAAAGGTCAGGCAGCAAGCGTTTCAGTCCCGTTGCCGGGATTCATGGGTTTGAAAGTTATGGGAATCAAGCGGGGGCGTTTCGTGCTGAGATGTTTCAGTCCCGTTGCCGGGATTCATGGGTTTGAAAGCATCCAGACAAGCAAAATAGACCCTAGAACGAAGATGTTTCAGTCCCGTTGCCGGGATTCATGGGTTTGAAAGAGCCGGCTCAGGCGAATCTGTCAGCGATTTGTTATGTTTCAGTCCCGTTGCCGGGATTCATGGGTTTGAAAGAACACGCACTACACAACCACCAACAGATCGCCGCTTTGTTTCAGTCCCGTTGCCGGGATTCATGGGTTTGAAAGCTTTTTCATGGCATTTATCAGACCTCTAGTAGCGCGAGTTTCAGTCCCGTTGCCGGGATTCATGGGTTTGAAAGCCCTGTTTTTTTAACGACATCCAACAATTCAAAAAATGTTTCAGTCCCGTTGCCGGGATTCATGGGTTTGAAAGCTTCATTGCTGTCGAGTTTGTCAAACGGTTCTTTTGTGTTTCAGTCCCGTTGCCGGGATTCATGGGTTTGAAAGCAGCACTGTTCCTGCTAAGTTGTGGACGCTATCACCGTTTCAGTCCCGTTGCCGGGATTCATGGGTTTGAAAGTCAGTCAGCAATTCAGCGTCCGTCTGCGATCGCCCATGTTTCAGTCCCGTTGCCGGGATTCATGGGTTTGAAAGAGGCTGGTGGGTCAGCTACTACTGATCGATCAGGATGTTTCAGTCCCGTTGCCGGGATTCATGGGTTTGAAAGATTCATGCACGAAGCAATTGAAACCAAAGTCGAATAGTTTCAGTCCCGTTGCCGGGATTCATGGGTTTGAAAGCCAGAAAAAATCCTTGAGACAGGAACGGCTTTCAGAGTTTCAGTCCCGTTGCCGGGATTCATGGGTTTGAAAGTTTGTTGCCAACTTCGGCACGATCGCGGAACATGCTGTTTCAGTCCCGTTGCCGGGATTCATGGGTTTGAAAGTTCCCCAGGCTTGGAACGGTTGTAGGTTCAATATGTAGTTTCAGTCCCGTTGCCGGGATTCATGGGTTTGAAAGGGCGTATTACGCCCTGAGAGAGCGTTACCGGGAAGTTTCAGTCCCGTTGCCGGGATTCATGGGTTTGAAAGCTGGGGTTCTCGACAACCTATACCTATTACTGTCTGTTTCAGTCCCGTTGCCGGGATTCATGGGTTTGAAAGTCGCACCCCACAACCCAAACACACACCTTACCTCCGTTTCAGTCCCGTTGCCGGGATTCATGGGTTTGAAAGACCCAAGAGAATGTCAGCAGGCAACTACCTGAACGTTTCAGTCCCGTTGCCGGGATTCATGGGTTTGAAAGGGTAGAAGGAACTGATGAGGATGGTAATACCTATACTGTTTCAGTCCCGTTGCCGGGATTCATGGGTTTGAAAGATTGAAGGAGTTTGGAAGAGTTCAAAACGATAAGAATTTGTTTCAGTCCCGTTGCCGGGATTCATGGGTTTGAAAGCTACATCATGAGTACGATCGCAATCAGCCAGCCTTCGTTTCAGTCCCGTTGCCGGGATTCATGGGTTTGAAAGTCAAAAGCTGCAACGGCAAGCCGACGATCGCAGGAAAGGTTTCAGTCCCGTTGCCGGGATTCATGGGTTTGAAAGCCCGATTTGTTGCCGCTCTGGGCTACGCCGCAGACATCGTTTCAGTCCCGTTGCCGGGATTCATGGGTTTGAAAGGCTTTTTGATCCACAGGCGACAGACCTTGATTGTTGGTTTCAGTCCCGTTGCCGGGATTCATGGGTTTGAAAGTTCGATCGCCTCTGGGGTGTCTGGCACCGTCCAGAAAGATGGGTTTCAGTCCCGTTGCCGGGATTCATGGGTTTGAAAGTGTTCCGTAGCGGCTCCCACGGCTACGCTTAGGGGTGTTTCAGTCCCGTTGCCGGGATTCATGGGTTTGAAAGCCAGTTTCGAGCCGACATCAAGGGGGGTGACTGCTTGTTTCAGTCCCGTTGCCGGGATTCATGGGTTTGAAAGCTACGAACAGCAACAACCCGCGATCGTTGAGGGTTTCAGTCCCGTTGCCGGGATTCATGGGTTTGAAAGCTACGACAATGCCCCGACCAACACAATTTACCTGGGCGTTTCAGTCCCGTTGCCGGGATTCATGGGTTTGAAAGGCCATCTGGTCAGACGGTCAACACAGGGACGCGGGGTTTCAGTCCCGTTGCCGGGATTCATGGGTTTGAAAGGAAAAGTTTGTTCAGATGAACTATTACAATCGGGCAGTTTCAGTCCCGTTGCCGGGATTCATGGGTTTGAAAGCTTAAGGTCTTGAGGATCATACGACGATCTATAAAGTTTCAGTCCCGTTGCCGGGATTCATGGGTTTGAAAGCTGAGTTTGTGGAGAAGCCTAACCACATACATTGATGTTTCAGTCCCGTTGCCGGGATTCATGGGTTTGAAAGGGCAATTCGCCCGCGCCTTAAGCGCGATCCGTTGTTGATGTGGTTGGTTTCAGTCCCGTTGCCGGGATTCATGGGTTTGAAAGTTAGGCTACTGTAACACATTCATACTACACATTGCGGTTTCAGTCCCGTTGCCGGGATTCATGGGTTTGAAAGAATCCACACCCACAAGAAACCTTACTAACTTATGAGGTTTCAGTCCCGTTGCCGGGATTCATGGGTTTGAAAGTTTCTTTGCCCACACAGAACGCCAAGCGATCGAGTGTTTCAGTCCCGTTGCCGGGATTCATGGGTTTGAAAGGTTCGATGGCAGCTATCTCACATTCCCAGACATGACGTTTCAGTCCCGTTGCCGGGATTCATGGGTTTGAAAGGGGGTTCAAAACTCCAGACGAAAAGGTAATGAATCTGTTTCAGTCCCGTTGCCGGGATTCATGGGTTTGAAAGGTGGTCGGATTCGATACCCCGATCGCGCTATAAGTGTTTCAGTCCCGTTGCCGGGATTCATGGGTTTGAAAGCGACCGACGGATCTGGTGTGATCGTGTGGGACACCCGTTTCAGTCCCGTTGCCGGGATTCATGGGTTTGAAAGCACTTTATTCCTCTGGAGGGATTTCTTCGACCATTGTGTTTCAGTCCCGTTGCCGGGATTCATGGGTTTGAAAGCCCCTACCATAATCAGGGTTAATCAGGCTGGCATCCAGGTTTCAGTCCCGTTGCCGGGATTCATGGGTTTGAAAGGATGGAAGCTGGGATATTGAGATTCCAGACAGAGTTTCAGTCCCGTTGCCGGGATTCATGGGTTTGAAAGATGAGTGATCAAGAACCGCGATCGTTGCCCTATATTTGTTTCAGTCCCGTTGCCGGGATTCATGGGTTTGAAAGTCCGCCCGCTAGACTCCTTACTCTGTGGCTATCTTGGGATAGATTTTGGCAAAAGTCAAAAAAAACATCATTTCAGACATTAATATTTTGCCTTGAGTTTTTCTATCCTTTGGGAGAATTAATTGAAAGTATTGATTTGTCTAGGTTCTGCCAATTTTGGCAAACCTCCTAGGGTTTTAGCCCTTGCTTAGGTTTGCCAAAAAACCGGAGTTTAAATTATAACCTGCATTTTGTTGCGGAATTAAATCTTCATTGAATACTCAACGAAAGATAGCTATATTTGACCGCTTTCAATAGATGCAGCCACTAACCACAACGCTTTTGCCAGCTTAGATCCACAGACGGTACAAATTGAGTGACCTGTTTGAGCTTGGGAATACATTCCGGGTTCAGTGCTGCGATCGCCTTGAGTAAATGGCATTGTTCAATGTTGTCTGGAATCACGATCTACCTCCTACTAAAACAGTGATAATTGGTGCGCTTTCGCCCAGGCTGCGTTGAAGCCTTTGCGCCGTTTCTCTCGAACAACGTGCGGGCAAGCCACGATCAAGTCCTCGCAGCTAAACATTTCATTTCGCTTCTCAACGTAAGCTCGGAGAATGCCGTCCGGATCAACCGTCAGATCAACCTGCTTACCCATGTCCTCAGCCATCTTCACCAGTTGGGCACTCATCGCATAGCGATCGCCCACAGCAAGGCAATCAATCCGTCGCCAGGGGATACTACTGTAGACCCGTCGCACTCGGTAAATTGCCCAAGGTAACTCTTCTAGCCAGCGCTCCAATTCGATCAATGCCTCGAAATTGCCATCGGCGCGAATGATGTCATACAGCGATTTGCTATCCGGGTTGAGTGTTTGCCGAGGGTTCAGCGATCGGGCAACAAATTCGATCAGCAGGGCATAGCCGAATTCCTCTGGGTACATTCGATGCTTCATCAGAATTTCCTCAGTTGCGCCGGAAATCGTACTGAACGGGCAGAAGAAACATGCCGATCGCCACCAAGACACCCCCGGTCAGTAGATGCCTAAGAGCATGTTTGCAATGCTCAATGTAGGCTTTGGGCTTGCCCTCCACCGCAAAGGGTGGATTCATCAGCACTACATCGAATAGGGCATAGGGGGGCTTCATCCGGTGGTCACTCACCAGGTCGCCAGAGGCGATCGCCAGAAAATCAGCTTCCACCACATTGACGTTGCCATAGCCAAAGGAACGGATTTTCTTTGCCCGATCGGGGTCAAGTTTTACCGCCGTCAGTTCGTACTCGACGGTATCCCCTGCAATTTCCCAGAGGTCAGCCGCAATCGTATGCACCACTCGAACGATCGCACCGTCCCCGGCTGACAGTTCCAGAATGCGACAGAACGGGAATACATCAGATAATGCCGCCGCTTTGTCGAGCATTTTTTGCACAACGGCAACTGGAGTTGGGAAGAACGCCAGAGGATTTTTAGCGGGCATCTCCCCGGTTTCGATTACCTGCTCTAACAGCAGTTTGGGGTCTTTGTCCTCTGGGAACACATGGGCTTTCACCCGGCCTGATTTCCACTCACCCCCCAGGCGTGTTAGCACTTCGTTGGTTTTGACATACAACGGACGATCGAGTGGTTGAGTGATCCGGACGAGGTTGTTTTGAATCTCGACATCCTTCAGCACATCTAGCACTTCCCGGTCGATAGTTTGAGCGCTTGTTACAGCCATCGGTTAATGTCCTCATAAAACAATGCATCTGGGGAATTTCCCCAGATGCGAAATCACTAGACCTTGGGTTAAACGTCCTCGCGATTCAGCGGCAATTCCTGAAATTCTTCTAGGTCAATGTCCAATCAGGTTCATCGGCTCACATTGCCGTTCCCAGTCGGTATCGAGCAACAGATGGCAGGAATAGTATTTTCTTGCCAGACCCGGATGCAACGCCAACTCATCAGCCGCTTTCGTGACGGCTGCAATCACTTGTTGCTTCGTCGGCTTCTCCACTCCCTGAAGTTGCTGATCCACCAGAAAGCACACCCCTCGACAGATCTCGAAGGTGGTATAGGAAATCCGGGTCGAATTGGATTTGAGGGCGAACACCTGGGCTTCCTCCAAATTGAAGCGATGCACTCGGCACACACATTTAGTGATACCCAACCGCGACATCGCCTCGCGACGGTGATGCCCCGAAATTAGATATTTCTTCAGGGTGCTTGGATGCTCCCAGCAGTCGAGCGGGTCTAACATGCTGGGGTTCCAGTTATCGATCAGCCATTGCACGCGATCCTCATAAAAATCGACGGCGCGAAACTGGAACTTGGAGGTATCTAAACAAATATCGCTAACTGGTACTGTCTCCACGGCAGTCTCCTAAAAATTGCCAACAAAAAATGGCGACCGCTACTCACTCAGGCGATCGCCACTTACGAAATACGAAAAGCGATCGCCTACCATTGCGCGAACAAACGGCGATCGCTATGCAAAACTTGAGAGATGAGAGAAACGACGACCGTTTAAATAAGGCGAACAAACAACGGTCGCCGTGTTCCTGGTACTAACCCAAGGGAACGCTGTTAACCCGCGAGCTTGCCGTTGCCATTACTCGCTAAGGGCAGAGGTCGTTGCTTGAGGACCTGTTTAGTCGGCTTCATCTTGGCAGCAGGCGGCTGGGGTGAAGACTCAGGGGTGTCTAGTGTCGGCTCAAGCGTCGGCTCAAGCTTCTGCTCTAACACCTTTACTGAAATTGTAACCTCTAACAGATGCTTGCCGGAGGCTGGCTCCATCTGCGATACGATGCTCCCCAAATCCAGCGATTCATCTAGGGGAGAACTGGCGTGAACTCGTCCCCATTCATAGTCAGCCGTTGGGTCATTGGTCAGAACAACATGCAAGGTTCTCTGTTGAGAGTTCATAATTAAGATCATAATGTAGGTTTTGTTTCAGGCGTATCCGGGGAATTTCCCCAGATACGTTTTACGTTTGGGGACACCCCAATGGAAGGGCAGGGGACGATCCTGCCAGTTGCCAACCTCCCGGTTACAATTCCACGAACTCCCGATAGGCAACGCCATCGATCCAGGTAATGTCAATCTTGCTAAACGGCACTTCACTAGATCGCAGCGCTTCATAGTGGGCATACGCCAGAGCTGCCGCAATATAGTCCTCATCTCTCGCTTTCTTGGTCATCGTCGCTGGCATCTGCTTCAACTGCGCGATCGTCAGCCGATGGGCTAATGCATGAGCTTGCTTAAACCAATGCTCAGACGGCAGGATGTCCGCTAACCGGATAGCCGCCGCTCGGCGCTGTGCCCCCAAGGTGCGACATAACTGCATTTCGATGTCTGCGCGATTGGCTTTCCGCTTGATGAGTAGCTCGTATGCTTTCAGCCAATCGTTGTTTTCCATCCGTTGGCGATCGCAAACTTTAAGCCTGGTTTCAGTTCGAGCGGTGTAGTCGTCCCCGGTGGATTTGAACTTGGTGTAAACAGGGCTGGAAGCCATACGGGGAAAGGGTTAGGGTGTTGTGGTGGCAGTCGTCCCAGTCGGTTATAGGGGGTGGGAAAATGCTGGGTTAGCGCTTGTGTGAAGCATTTCCAGAGGGGGATTTTTGGGGGGACTAAAACCAATTTCCGGGCGATCGCGGGGCGTTTAACCTTGATCTTTGTCGGCTGTTTCGGGGGTGTTTTGGAGCCTGGTGGGGGTTTGGGCGATTTGATACCGAGAATGCCGGGAATGGATGAGATGGGGTGTCCATTCAGGAATTGGGTATGGCACGGAAAGCAACGGCAGGAACGGAGGCAGCGATCGCGGGTGAAAGTGGGGGTGAAACTGTAGCTCCAAGTGGGGGTGAAACAGCGAGTAAGTTTGTGGTGGAAACGTGGACGATCGAGGCATTGCGCCCGACGCTAGCGGCGTACAATCCCCGGTTGATTACCGAGCGCACATTGGAAGACTTGATGCGAACGATTCAGAAATTCGGCTTCCTTGTGCCTGTGGTGCTGAACAGGCGCACAAACCCCATGGTGGGGGGACACCAACGGTTGAAAGCGGCGGAACGGTTAGGCATGAGTGATCTGCCCGTTAAACTGGTAGACCTGGATGAAGTGCAGGAAAAGGCACTCAACCTAGCACTCAATAAGATTGAGGGGAATTGGGATTACGAACTGCTTGGTGATGCTCTGGCAGAAGTATCCAGCGCTGACCTGTTGAGCTTTTCTGGGTTCAATGAAGCTGATCTGGTTGAAATCATGGCAGAGCAGCAAACCGAATATCAGGAAACGTTTGAGGGGTTTGCTGTACGCCTGGGAAATAAGGGCACTCAGTCGTATCTCACCTTCCAAAGTCCAGAGGTGAAATTCTCCTGTTCCAAAGCTGAGTATGAAGCACTGGTCAGCCGGATCTATGGCAAGGTCGGAGTTGATGACATCAAAGCCGCGATCGAGTTCTTCCGCATGATTGGCTTAGACCCAGAAGACTAACCGAATCGCGATCGCACAATCTCATCTACCTAGGAGAATTTGTTAGAGCAGGTGAACCTAGAGCGCCTAAAAACGGTTCCCTTGAGTGACTGTTGTACGATGCAGACAGACCAATAAAACAAAGCTGGGTGAGCAAAATAGCCCATCCAGCTTATTTTGGAAAAACAAAAGAATAACAAAAATTTACAGCAAGACTTTTGGTAGAACCATCAGAAACCGATTACTCTAGGAGTGTTGTCACTCTAAAGACCGCTATACGTTGTAAGGAGGTGGACGATGACTGTATTTCTAGCCGAGCAAAGAACTGAAATAGCTTTAACGCTTCAAATGCAAAGCACAGAGGGTCTCGTTTACTCCTGCATAACTCAGGCATGAGAAGTTGGACTTCTTTGTGAACTTTGCGTCAAACAAGTTTCACAACAAGGAAATCCAATGAATTTAGAACAATTTGGCTGGAGCGATCGCCATGCTCACAGTTTCGCAAATTACCAGCAGCAAGGATTTAAGGCTGGTCGAGTAGCCATTGAATATCGCAATTCTTACCTTCTCTACACTGAGGAGGGAGAGCAAGCAGCGGAAGTGACTGGCAAATTCAGGCATCAAGCGGCTGGAATTCAAGACTTTCCGGCTGTTGGAGATTGGGTTGTGATTCAGCCCAGATCCACAGAACAGAAAGTAATGATTCATGCGATTCTGCCACGCATCAGTAAATTTTCCCGTAAAGTGGCAGGTAGCACCACTGAAGAACAACTGATTGCAACCAACGTTGACACAGTATTTCTTGTCTCTGGACTGGATAACGACTTCAATCTCAGACGGATTGAACGCTATTTAGTTCTGGCCTGGGAGAGCGGTGCAACGCCCGTCATTGTGCTGAACAAGGCCGATCTTTGCCTTGACCTTGAGCAACGGTTGGTTGAGGTAGAAACGATCGCGCTAGGTGTACCAGTCATTACGTTGAGTGCTACCCATCGGCAGGGTATCGAACAACTCCAATCCTATCTCCAACCAGGGCAGACGATCGCGTTGTTGGGGTCGTCTGGGGTGGGCAAATCTACTCTTGTGAATCTGCTCAAAGGGGAGCCGATACAAGCAGTGCAGGCGGTTCGAGAGGGAGACGATCGGGGTAAACATACAACCACGCATCGGCAGTTAATTCCCCTTCCTTCCAGTGCATTGATGATTGATACACCAGGAATGCGCGAACTTCAAATATGGTCAGGAACTGAGGCTTTGCCAGAAACCTTTACCGATATTGAAACCCTGGCGCAACAGTGTCGTTTCCGCAATTGTCAGCACGAACAGGAACCGGACTGTGCAGTTCAACAAGCCTTAACCGATGGACAACTCGACTTAGGGCGATTCTTGAACTACCAGAAGTTGCAGCGCGAACTTCACTATCTGACTCGCAAACAAGATCAACGAGCCAATCTCGCGGAGAAAGAACGATGGAAAAAGATTCATAAATCCTTGTGAAATCACCCAAAGTATCAGTGATTGACATTATCCAGGACGACGATTGAGCGTGACGACAGCCGTACTGCTGGCTCCCATTTCATCAACGATCGTGTAGGAAAAGCTAGTGAGCATTGGGAAAGGAAAGTATGAGTGACTGAAGGTATAGGTAAAGGTGCCGTTCGCGTTTCTGGTTAAGGTTCCGTTGGTGGGGTTGGAGTAGCTGACAAGTCTGAAGGACTGCTCATCTAAATCAAGATCATTACTCAAGGGATTGAAGGTAACGCTGCGTCCGGCAAAGTTCACAAAATCATTCATGGCGATCGGGGCCTGGTTCACCCACTCAACGGCTCCAATGTCAGGACGCCCATGCTGCGATCGTAGAACCCCATGTTGATCTCGTTCTGTATTCAATGCTGGATCGCCTGCATTGAATACAGGGCTACTCCATAGTGGAATCATCGTATGTACAGAACCGCCGTAATTGCCCAGCGGTTTCAATTTTGAATTAATGGGTTGTTGACTGGTGCCGACCTGATCGCCAACCTGACCAAACCCTGTACTGCCAGCGCCGTTGCCAATCAGATTGTAGCCTTTGCTGATAAAGGTTCCGTTCACATCGGGACTACTCATCCCTACAGGTGAGGTGTTTCCGGCAATGATTGTATTGTGAACGGTTACAGAGCCAGTGTTAAAGACGCCCACTCCCTGGTTGGCGCTAATGGTGCTGCTGGTTAGCTGCAAACGACCAGTCTGGTTATAAATTCCACCCCCCAGAGCAGCATTATTTTCTGCGATCGTGCTGTTGGTTAAATTAACTGTGCTGCTTTGATCACTTGAATAGATCCAATTGCCATTTAGAATTGCTCCCCCGATTCCAGCCGTATTAGCGCTAAAAGTGCTATTAATGGCAGTCAGGATTCCGCGATCGTTCCAGATGCCACCTCCACCCGCGCTGTTTGCAGCAGTGTTTTGAGTCACCATCACATGGCTTAATCTCACATCCGATCCAACATTCATTTGGATGCCGCCACCGTTGGATGAAAAACCATTAGCGATGGTCAGACCTTCCAGATTTACCGTGGCATAATTGGCGATATTTATGACTCTGGACCGCTGGTTGCCACTGATTGTCAGGCGGTTTGCACCTGGCCCCTTCAGGGTGACATTCTTCTCCAGTTTTAGCTCTCCCATATTCAGGGTTATTGTTCCACTAAGATTACCCGCAAAATTAACTGTCCCGCCGCTACTGAGCAGTGCCAAGGCTTCCCGCAGGGATAAATCACCTGCACTGAAGTTATTATCCATTTCATCGACGAGGGTATCTACAGTGAGATTGAACAATGGGGTTAATGGATTGGTGGTGGTTCCGACGCGATCACCCTTCACACCATTCTTGAAAACATCTTGCCCATCTCCCACCCCAATCACGTTACCGCCCTGGCTGGTAAAGCCTCCTATGAATCCTCTAATATCACTATTTCCAGCATTAGTGGTGTTGCCAGCGATCGTGGTATTTCTAACAGTTGCGTTACCGTTGGTGCCGATGTAAATTCCACCACTGCTATATAATGCATGGTTATCAAGGATATTGCTACCGCTAATTATGATATTGGAGAAATCACTGTAGATGCCACCCCCAACCCTTGCATAACCCACCGCGCTTGACATTGAAGCAGAATTGTCTTTGATTGTGCTATTGATGACTTCTAATGTCTTGGTATAACTGCGGTTCATAATGCCACCGCCTACTACCGCGTAATTGTACTGAAGAACCGTGTTAATGACTTTTAGCGCACCAATATTGTCAATTCCCCCGCCGAAATTTGATGAAAAGTTATTGTCGAGAACACTATTCATCACCGTCAAATTACCGGTATTAAGAATTCCTCCGCCATTGTCAGCTTGACCGTAGGCGATCGTCATGTCTTTTAGCGTGACAGTGGGTGAATTTGGGATCATATTCGGAGCATCCCAAAAACTAGTTGCGTATAAACCCACTTGAAAGACTCTGGAGGCATAGTTGCCGCTAATTCTTAACTTGTCTGCTCCTGTGCCGTTAATCGTCAGGTCGTCCAAAATTTCAAGTTGTCCATTCGTCAAGGTGATGGTTTGGGAACCAGAACCCAGGTTAAACTCGATCGTGTCTGCTCCAGCGTTATCATTGGCTGCTTGAATTGCCTCCCGCAGTGTCATCACACCATCATTAGGATCAACGATATCCAGTACGCTCGTAACCGTAAACGTTTTAGGTTCTGACGATGAGGACGTTACAGAGGGAGCAACTTCAAGATTGCTAGAGGATAGCACCAGAAATGGCTCACTGCTGCTAGATCTGCCAGGCGAAACGATCGCGGTTAATGGGTCTTGTAAATCGTTTGTAAGGTGCGGTGTCAAATCAGTGCTGAGGGGAGCGATCGAATTTTTTAGAAGTGAGGTTTGAGTCAATAGACCAGATGAGTCAGAGGTGTTCATGGCAGGATTCCTGAGCTGAAGCAAAGGGGGTAATAGAGTTGGACATTGATGCATCTCCAACACCTTTTGCGGGCATGATTTTTAGTTTATGCGGAGCTAAATCAGTAATGTTTGACCGATTACCAACCAATCAGGTGTGATCCCGTTCAGAGTGACCAGAGTGATGAAGCCTGCCCCATCCTTAGCATCAATTTGGACTTGGGTATTTCCGCCCACTCTCACCAGTCTCAAGTAACCATCGGAGATCGGTTGAGTCCCTGTATAATTAAGGCTTCTGAACAACTCTCTGAGGTCTAATACATCAGCGCCATTGCCAACATCAGTAATGGTGTCGCCAGCATCTGCAAGGGTGGTATAAACAAAGCGATCGTTACCCGTTCCTCCGGTAAGAGTATCGGCTCCTGTTCCACCTATAATGACATCATCTTCAGAACCACCATTAATTCTGTCATTGCCGTTACCCCCATAAAGGGTATCGTTTTCTGAGCTGCCATTGATGATGTCATCACCATCACCACCGTAGATGACATCATGCCCAGATCCGCCGCTGAGTGTATCATCCCCACTAAGACCCTCAATAATGTCATGACCAGCTCTGCCATTGATTGTATTGGCGAAGTTATCCCCGATTAGCGTATCATTTCCGATGGTTCCTTCGAGTAGGGTGATCGGTGCATCATCGTTGAGAATTCGTGCTACAGCTTGATTGACTGCAAGTTCTACATTGATCGGATCATGCAAGGTTAGGGAAAACGTTTCATCTGATTCAACTATTGTGTCGCCATTGATAACCACGCTGATCGTCTTGTTAGTTTCTCCAGGCTTGAAGGCAAGAGTGCCACTGGTGGCGATGTAATCACTGCCTGCGGTTGCAGTTCCATTCACGGTAGTGTAATCCACTAATATCGGTTGGTTCGTAGCTGCATTGAGGTTGACTGTGAAGGTAGCAATTGTACTGCCATTGTTGCCTTCCGTGAGGATGACATCACTAATGGTCAGTTGTGGCAAGGGTTGTAAGGAAGATTCAAACGCACCGATATCTACTCTGCCGTTCAGGATGCGACTAAATCCGCTTCCCCGCTGGTCGGTGGTAATTCCCGTTGCAATCAGGGCATTATTCCCAGCATTGAGGGCAGGACTCCCTGCAACCAAAGCATGGGTTAATGTTGAACCCCCGTTATTGGCAAGAGGGGCAATCGCGGTCTCAATCCCTCCTTGCAGCACAATATCTGTGGTAGTGGTAACAAAACCTCCTGTATTACCATTCTGCCCCACCAGGTTATAGCCGTTAGAGATAAAGTTTCCAGAATTACCCAGTTCAGCACTTGTCTCAGCAGCAACATTCCCGCTAATGATACTGTTACCTACCCTCAAAGTGGCATAGTTGTAGATGCCACCGCCTGTGGCTGCCGAGTTGCCGCTGAGGGTACTGCTGCTCACCGTTAGAGTGCCAGCAGAGTTGCTGATACCGCCACCTGTAGCTGCTGAATTACCGCTGAGGGTACTGTTGGTTATCGTCAGAGTACCACTAGAGTTGTAGATACCGCCGCCCTCATAGTTTGTCGAGTTGCTATTGAGGGTACTGTTGGTCATCGTCAGAGTACCGTAATAGTTGCTGATACCACCGCCAGCGAAGTTTGCCGAGTTGTCGCTGAGGGTACTATTATGCACTGCCAGAGTGCCATAATTGCTGATACCGCCGCCCTCATAGTATGCCGAGTTTGCACTGAGGATACTGTTGGTCACTGTCAAGTCGCCATTGTTGTAGATGCCGCTGCCAAAGTATGCTGAGTTGCCGCTGAGGGTACTGTGGCTCACTGTCAAACGTTCACGGTTGTAAATTCCAGCTCCTTGATTCGCTCCACTCACTGTGGTACTGAAACCATCCATCGCTCTACCATCTGCGATCGTTAGCCCCTCAATGGCAACCTGAAGTTGAGTGCTGCTAATGCCGTCATCCACCTTAAAGACGCGAGAGGTATTGTTGCCACTGATAGTAAGTTGCTCTGCGCCTAAGCCTTGAATCGTCAGGTTCTTGTTGATTAACAATTCTCCCAGCGTGAGATGGAGAGTCGCACCGTTAAGAGCATTGGAGAAGTACACAGTGCCCCCTGAGCTAATCCGAGAAATTGCCTCACGCAACGAGATATCTCCTGGACTTAAATTCCCATCATCCTCATCGATTGACGTATCAACCGTAATGCTGGGTAGAACTTCATAGGCTCCAATATCTCGTCGCCCTACCTGAAAAACACCCCGTTGATCAGTCGTAGCAACAGCGGTCGGATCTCCAGTATTGATGGCCGCACTCCCTGTAACCAGAGCATGGGTGAACGTCGAACTACCGTTATTGGCAAGAGGAGCGATCGCGGTTTCCATCCCTCCTTGCAGCACAATGTCCGTGGCGATAGTAATAAAGCCTCCCACGTTGCCATTCTGCCCTACCAGGTTATAGCCATTGGAGGTAAAGCGACCTTGATTGGTTACTTCATTCGCTTCACCTGAAGCCGTATTGCCACCCACGATGCTGTTGCTTACCGTCAGGGTGCCATAGCTAGAGTTAAAGATGCCGCCGCCAGAGGTTGCCGAGTTGTCGCTGAGGGTACTGCTGTCGATCGCCAGAATGCCACCGTTGGCGATGCCACCACCATCGGCGGATGCCGAGTTGCCGCTGAGGGTACTGTTGCCTACCGTTACAGTGCCACGGTTGAAGATGCCACCGCCATCGTAGTTTGCCCAGTTACCACTGAGAGTACTATTGCTCATCGTCAGCATACTATTGTTGGTGATGCCACCGCCATCGAAGTCTGCTGAGTTACCACTGAGAGTACTATTGCTCACTGTCAAGGTACCAGAATTGTGGATGCCACCACCATCGGAGGATGCCGAGTTACCACTCAGGGTACTGTTGCTCACCGTCAGAGCGAAATAATTGTTGATGCCGCCGCCATAGGATGCCGAGTTACCGCTGAGGGTGCTGTTGCTCACCGTCAGAGTGCCCTCATTGTGGATACCGCCGCCATAGTAGGCTGAGTTGCCCCTGAGGGTACTGTTGCTTACCATCAGTGTGCCATTGTTGAAGATGGCGCCACCATAGTATGCCGAGTTACCACTGAGGGTGCTGTTGCTCACCGTCAGGGTACCATTGTTGAAGATGGCGCCGCCAAATATAGTTACCGAGTTACGGCTGAAGATGCTGTTGCTCACCGTCAAAGTTTCACGGTTGTAAATTCCACCTCCTTCAGATGCTTTACCATCTGCGATCGTTAGACCCTCGATCGCAACCTGAAGTGGAGTACTAGCAATACCATCATCTACATTAAAAATGCGGGAGGCATTGTTGCCACGGATAGTGAGTCGATTCGCCCCCAGTCCATGAATCGTGAGGTTATCGGTAATCTTGAGTTCGCCAGAGGTCAGCGTAATGATTTGAGGACCGTCTGGCAGGTCAAAGTTAATAGCGTCAGCTCCCGCAAACATATTAGCTTGGGCGATCGCTTCGCGTAGAGTCAGCACTCCATCGCCAGGATCAACCGTGTCAGCCGTACTAGTAACTGTAAACGTTATGGAATTTGTCAGCAGAGGAACACCTGGGGCAGACACAATCCCATTCTCAAGCGAGTTTATTAGCAATGGCTCACTGCTACTAGAGCCTCTAGGAGAGACGATCATGCTTAGCGGATCTTGTAAATTCTGGGCGGGATACAGCGTCAAATTAGGGCTAGGCAGAGCGCTCGAACTCTCGAACAATGAGAGTTGAGAGAGTAGAGTGGAAAATTCAAAGCTACTCATGCAGTGTTCTTTCCTTGCAAATGTGGCAGCGGGGCTAAATGTCAATGCATCCTCTAGCGCTTTGTGCGGGAAGGATGCCTAGTTTATGCAGTGCTAAATCAGTAATATCTGGTCGATTACTAACCGATGAGGTGTGACTCCGTTCAGCGTAAATAGGGTGATGAAGTCTGCTCCGGAGAACTTTGGCAAGATTTCTGGCGATTGGCAGTAGTCGGTCAGGGGAGGGAGCGATCGCGATGGTCGCTCCCGGTAGGGTTACTCAGCCGAGCCGTCAGCCTCGACTGTCTCGAACAGGATTGCCATCGCTAGGGCGAGGGGAGCTTGCTCAACCTGGGTGTAGGTCGCCACGTATTGAGGGGGCGGGGTCATCTGGTCAGAAAACTCTTCGAGGGCAGTGGCTAAGGCGTTCAGTTCATCTTGAGTCATGGCGTTTTGATTCTTTTGGTTAGTACATTTGTTCGCCTTTGATAATTAAATAAATAACTTTTTTTGGATTCCTGTCTACCCCTTGGGGGACTTTTTTTAGACTTTTTTGAGGACTGAAACCCAGACAGGGAGGGCTATAGAACGGTTCACCCATCAAGCAAGAACGCGACCGCCAGGAGTGCGATCGCGTTCGGGTTGTGTCCGGGTTGCATCTGGGGAAATTCCCCAGATAGACGGTTAGGCGGCAGTACGAATTGCCCCAGTGCCCAGCTGAACGGCGAAGGTTTGGGAGGGGTACAATCGCTCGTTATGGTGGATGGTGATAAGTGTCAATCTTGACCGCTCCCTTGAAGTTTCCGGTGGCAGCGTCAGCCCCAGCGATCGCGGCTAGCTCAGTGAACATAGTAGACGCTTACGAATGAACTCAGCATAGTTATCGGGATGTCCCGCAAACTCGAAAATTGCAAACGGTGCAACAACTTTTTTGGTTGCTGTCCAAGTGCCATCACCGTTGTCGGTCACGTTGTCCGCGATCGCGATGCGAGTCACAGGATGGGAGGTCAAAACGTTCTTTTCGGTCAGGAAGGGCTTTGTTGCATGATTAGAAAAACGACCAGACCTGCCTTAAGGTCGTCCTGGTATTAAGCTGCAACTTTGTAGCTATCAGGTTTAGCGATCTGGATCATCCGGTTGAGCGCAGCACATTTGATGAACAGTTCCACCGCTTGATTGTCAAATTGACGCGCGCTGAGATTGCCACCAAAAATTGTCTTAAAGCGAAACATGGTGGTTTCGGCAATGGAGCGGCGATGATAGCCAGAATCCTGCTTCCAGCGTTTGCGTCCATGTTTGCGGATGTGACGCAGATTTTCATCTCTCGCATGGGGCTTGCCTTTGCGATTACCATGCTGCCAGATTTTGGCATCTTTGCGCGGTGGAATCACGGCTTTGGCTCCTTTGGCATCAATTTCGTCATAGCAATGGCGATGGTCATAAGCACCATCGGTTGAAACCTGTTCAATTTCCCCTTCAATCTGTTCCAGGAGGTCTTCTAGCACTTCTCCATCCGCCACATTATTGGTTGTCACGACCATTGCCACAATCTCGCCCGTAGCTTCATCAACCCCTAGATGCAGTTTGCGCCAAGTCCGACGCTTGCTCACCCCATGCTGACGGGTTTTCCATTCCCCTTCACCATAGACTTTTACCCCAGTCGAATCGACCACCACATGACGAGCACCCGGTTTCGGCACAATCGGTAAGTCAATGCTCAGGTTCCCAATTCGCCGTGATAGTGTACTGTGGTCAGGCACAGGCAAGTCAATTTCCATCAACTCAAAAATTGATTCGAGAAATCCTTGACACTGTCGTCCAGCCAGGCGATAGACCGCTTTGACAGTCGCCATCGTTTGAATCGCAAGGTCACTATAGAGGACAGACGCACCTGGTTTGCCGCTCAAATCTTCGACCACCCACTGCTCCAGAACCGATTCCTCAATCCAGAAGGTGAGGCTTCCCCGTTGCTTCAGTCCAGCGTTATACTCAGACCAGTTGCGGATGCGGTATTGAGGTTTCATGGCTTGTTTTGGTTGTGGTGATTAAAACTTACCATGCCTCGCCCTCCGCAACTCCTCTTCATGCAACAACGCCGTCAGGAAGTAACGAATTTCGTCAGCGTGGATGGCGGTTAAAGTCATGAAATCGGCTTCTGTAGGGCGTTTCGGCGTTTTCAGTATAAATAATAAGTATCCTATTCTTCGATAGATGTCCAGCCCAGAGACAGCTTTTTTTAAGACTTTTTTCAACTTCCGCAACGGCTGAGTGCGCGATGGGGTAAGGCGGCAGCATAATTGGGGGAAGCGTTTGTACTAATCCACGCTGAACTTGTAGTAATCCACGCTGAACTTGTAGTAATCCACGCTGAACTTGTAGTAATCCATGCTGAATATCGAATTAGTTGATCCGAAAGACCTGCTGACTTGGGACAAGAACCCACGGGAACGCAACCCGGAGCGGTTTGAATGGCTGAAAACCTCGTTGCAGAAATTCGGGTTTGTCATGCCGATTTATGTGCGCGAATCAGACGGCACACTCTACTCAGGACACCAGCGCACCGGGGCAGCTCGTGATCGGGTTTGAGAAAGTGCCTATCGTCCGTATTCCCTCACCAGGCGAACGGATGGAGCGAACCGTTAACATCCTGTTCAACCTCTGTACCAATGACCACGCCACTAAAGCTGACTTTGGTAAGGGGGCAGCGCTGCACTTGCAGGATTTAGAGCAGTTCCAGTCATTTCCCGATATTGCCGATCGCTACCCATGCCTCAAGTCATTTGCCATCACGCCGATCGCTTATATGGATCAATTGAGTGCGCTAACGGTCAACGCCATGACCAAGGAGTTTGCCGATAACCTGCACAGTTAGTAGAGCTGGTCAAAGCACTGGAATTTGAGTTTAACTTGCCCTATCCCGGTGGCGAACGGTTAGGCATGGTAGACGAAGCGATTTCGGCGTTCTCCAAGTTCACGGGGCAGAACCTGGCAGAAATTCGAGCGCAAGCCCAAATCAGTGAGCTAGGCGAGACAACCATTGAGGCAGAGGTAGCGATCGATGAAATTAACCCCAATCCAGAAAGCTGAACGGCGAGACTTTGTACTGAATCGCCTGAAGCGTGGCTTTAGTTTTCTGGAGGTGGAAAAGCAATTCTGTGAGAAGTTTGACTGTTGCATGGACACGGTCCGGAAATGGGTGAATTGGGCATGTGACCACTTGGCACAGGAAGATACTCCCAAGAACCGGCAGCGCATTTATGGGGTGGTAGTGGAGATGTACCACGATCAAATCGTGGCGTACCAGAACGAACTGATTGCCCTTCAGAAGGAGATTGACCAGATTGGCGCTGTCCTCGATCGTCACACAGCCATCTTGCAGGAGATGGAGAAGGTAACAGGAAGGCGACACCGGGAATTAGTGACTGAGTTGGGTGTACTGCCCAAGGTGAGCCTCACCGCCAGATCTGCCCTGATTGAAGCCAAAACCCGATCGCGCGAACGCATGTATAAGGTCATGCAGGATCTTGCTAGGCTACGCGGATTGGTGGGACTCAGCAGCGATTGGCGGCAGGCGGTTAATACCCTGTTGGATAACAACTTGCTCCCAGCCAGTGTTGCCGATGCCATCTTGAGCGTGATTGAGAACTTTGAGAACAACATTCAGGAGGTAGACGAACAGGCAGATGATCTGCCCCCCAGTGAAGACAGCGAGTTTGATCCGGATGCCGACAATTAGCCGATATGCCTAACCTGAATACCCTTAAACGCAAACTTGAAAAAACGGTTGCTAGTCGCTCAGCTAGCGATCGGCGTTACCTGGAGAAACGGCAGCAGCAGCGCAACAATTTCATTGACGATTGCTATGTCAGTGGAGGGCAGGGGTTTATTGATCGGGTGGGGTTGTATGGCTGTACGGAAAAGGGCGATAAGCTCAAGCTGCCTAACTGGTATGAAGAATACTTACTGCTGATTGGGGATTTTCGGCTGCATCACGTTCTGACTACGGGACCTGCACAATGCGGCAAAACGTTGGGGCACACACTGTTGATGGTGGATTGTTTGACCACAGGCAAACTTAACTCAGCCTGGTTTTACAACTCACGCACCAACTTGGATCAGAACGTGCCGATGCAGTTTCGCCCTGTGGTGGAATTCTGGGTAGCAGAGATGCAACGCCAAGGGATTCGCTTCCGCGAGGCAGCGATCGCTTCATCAACACTCGCTATCAGATTGACCAGGTGAACGCGGTGTTCTCCTACGTGTCCACTTCTAGCCCAACTGTCCGCGCGGGCGGTAAGGCAGCAGCCGGTGGCGCAGCGGTATCGTTCCAAGCTGATTGGATGGTGCTGGAAGAACGATCGCAGTATCCACCAGGCGCGGCTGACCCACTACCTCGACGGTTAGACGCTTCCATGTTGCCCAGTCGCCCAATTCGTGAGTTAGGCACACCGGGGGGTGGTCAAGGGATTGAAGCAGAACTTAACGACTGCGATCGCTACTTCTATCCCCACATCACCTGTGAGAAGTGTAGGCAAATGCAAGCGCTAGACCCCAAAGGCTGTTTGTTGCGCCAAACCACGCAGCGAGATGCACGGGGGCAAGCCAAAGTGTCTTACCTGTCGGAATCCGGTCGTCCTGCGGAATGGTTCCATACTGACCCTGATAACCAAGTGGAAACAGCGTTTTTTGGTTGCCAGTTCTGCGGTCATCCGATCGCCGATGAGCAGAGATTTAATGCTGAATTTCGGTGCCGTCTCACGGGGGTGAGTGCGCGAGACTTCATCGCTAGTTTGCCGACTGGAGTACCGGAACGCCCCTGGAAAGTTGCAGTCCATCTATCCCCACTGACCCGTAGCACTAGCACCAACTTAGCGGCGGAAATTATCAAGTCTGGCTTGGATGCCACGATTACCCATGACTGGCAGCAGCAGCGCTTGGGGCATCCGTCCGAAATTAGTGCGACCAACATCACACCGGAAATGCTACGGGTGGCAATGCTGGCTCCTAAACCGAGCGATCGACGCCCAGATTATATCTTGGCTGGCGTTGACCTGGGGCGCAGTGAGGATTGGATGGTCATCATTGATTTCTTCCTGCCGGAAGATCATCGCAAGATGAAAGCGATCGACATCAGCGAGAAAACCATTCGTTCGGTGCGCTTTGCCGGGGGTATCATTCGCGATCGCATTCCCCAGATGTTGAGCGATTACCGAGTGCAGTATGGGCTGATCGATAACGAACCATCCCGCGAATCATCTATGAAGATTTGCCGTTCTACCTGCCTGGAAATGGCGAATCAGGAAGGGGTGATGCAAGAGGTGGTAAAGCAAGTCACCGTTGAGGATGGTGGCATTTCTGCGAAGTGCTGGAATATTCGCAATGAGAAGTTTCTGAGCCTGGTGCTAGAAGGGTTTTTACTTCAGGCTGACGATGGGTATCCGCTCTATCGCTTACCGCCTGAATGGATGCGGTGGGTGGCTAACCCTTCAGAGAACTCACCGTTGGTGCATTATGTCGGACCACATCGCGACCTGGATGGACAGTGGCATCGGGGACCCGGAAATGTAGACGACTTGTATTTTGCCACCATGTTCGCAGAAGCCGCGTTCTACCTGAAGTTGGTTCACATGCGCCGTTACTATGGCAGCGCTGGCAGTGGCGATCGGGCAGTTCACCGAGTTGCCAGAGCAATCTGAGACTAACATTTACCCAGGATTCGAGAGATAGCCGATGCCGCTCAACGTTTATACCAAGCTTGATTTAATTGCGTCTGACCCCACAATCATCCCTGCCATTCAGCAGACAGAAGACGAGTATTTAACGTACACCCTGGGGAATGACTACAGCAAATACATGCAGATGCGCCGTGACCCGAAT
Source organism: Pantanalinema rosaneae CENA516 (assembly GCF_050753385.1). Lineage (NCBI taxonomy): Bacteria > Bacillati > Cyanobacteriota > Cyanophyceae > Leptolyngbyales > Leptolyngbyaceae > Pantanalinema > Pantanalinema rosaneae. The sequence continues at coordinate 57,923 of NZ_JBLZFZ010000014.1, read as the reverse complement.
GTTCGGGCAATGCTCGGTAAACGGCGGCAGGCTGTATTAGGGCGAGAGTTTTTGATCACCACGTTGGGCAAACGCATTGCCGATCGCAAGGCAATCGCGAGAACAACAGAGGTGCTGAACCATATCCGGTATGAGTCCATTTGTTCCTCACTCCTGAATACAGGGCAGTTGATCGGCTTTGCGGTGATTCGAGTGGATTGGGTGCAAGAGGGCAACTTGATTCTCCCCAGGACTCAATTTGTGCCACAGGATCGCTTTGGGTTTGTGCCACCAGACCCGAACAACACAACGGTTCCGGTAGCGACTAACGAACGCCTTGACCCTAAAACGGAAATTGTCATGGTCAACGGCTATGAGCTGCGGCTGCTGACCCTGAGATCGCCGTTTAGTGGGGAGCGCTGTCCGAAGGGGCGCTTTGTGGTCTACACGTTTGATTCCGATAGCGCACCAGGAGGCTTAGGGCTTGGGTACTCAATTTACCCGTGGTGGGTGGTCAAACGGGAGGCAACCAAGAACTGGTTATTGCATATCACGCTGGCGTATTTCGGTAGGCATCAGACGTTTCCCCAGCTAGAACAGACGATGACAGCGCTACGGTCACTGTGCAATCGGACTGCCCCATTCACGGCACAAATCGGCGGTTGGGGACGTTTCAATGCTTCTGAGTCAACTGATGACATGGACGTTATTTATGCCTCGCCGGATATGCCAGGGTTGATTGAGTTCCGGCGTGAGCTGCTGAATGTGTTTGAGAATATTACGGGACTGAGCGCCAAAGCCAATCATGGCTATACTCCACATATCACGCTGGCAAAAGTGCAACCCGAGTCAGCCATCTCTGTCACCCTACCGACGATCGCCGTTCAGTTCAATCGGCTCACGCTAACGCATGGCAATACTCATCTAACTTTTCCGTTGCAAGGTGAGCCAGAGTTTTCAGAAACCATTCAAAGTTATTGAGGAGGTTGAGGTAGCCAGAGTTTGATTAGATAGGAGAGCTGATCACCTAATGCCACAGGTTATTGAACTTACCCTAGTCTTCAATCTCTACGATTTATCAGGATAGTGCTTCCGTAAGTCTACTGACTAAAATCTGACCTTTTCCTGACCTTTTCCCGACCGTCAAAGTCTACTTTCAACAGTTAAGTTATTTGAAAGATAGGTGCTGAGTGTAACCATCCCAAGTTGGCTAAATAAAAATTAGAGCTTGAGGTTGTATTGGGGACGCAACGAAAACCTATTAATTGAAGTGCGCTACCGAAGCAGAATCAATATCAATCCTCATTTACCTATTAGTTGCCGCTAGCATCCCTATGAAACATACGGCTTGTAAGTTTTTGCTGCTTTCATTTACCCTAGGGGCATTTCCTAACCCAGCAATTGCTCAACTTAATCCAAACATGCAAGCTTTTTGCGCTCAAGTGCGTGATAGCTATGTATCTGAGGTTAGTAAGCGACTTGAGACTCAGCATTATCAAGGATATTCCAAAGGTAAAGGGGGAATTGGAGCTTTTGACGGTGTTGGTGTTGGAGGTGGCGCTGAGTTCAGCTATGATTGGCAGCGCACATGGGACAATTTCAACAATACCCAGAAGCGAGATTACCAAAGCAAAAATTGCGATGAGGTATTACGCCAATGGGGGCAGATCTCGATCGCTCAAATTCGTACTAATGCTGAAACAGCGATCGCTAAGATGCAATTAGAGTCACACAAGTACAGCGAAGATACTCGTAAGGTTTTAGCACAGATAGATTTTGAATCGGCTAAAGTTCATTCTCAAACCCTTGTCCGTATTGAGGAGTTGAGGCAAGCAAGCAGGTTAGAGGAAGCCAAAATCTTAGCAGAGTCTGGAGAGAGAATGCTAAAGACTCAGCAGCAAGGCGAGACTGAACGACTCCAAATTGAGAAGCAGGCATTGATGGAAATGAATCGTGCCAATAATGTTTTGGATTTGAAAAAAGCTCAGCTAGATGCTTCTGTCCGTAAGCAACAAACTTTAACTGATTTACTCCAGCAAGGCGTTAAGGGACATTTTGAACTTGAAAAAGAACGTGAGATTACTCGTAGAGAAATTAAGAAACTTGAACTTGAAATTGCCAAACTTCAGCAACAGCAACCCACGTCACCAGTGCTGTCCAACGATCCGAATTTAGCTTTGCTCAAAAACTGGGGGCTAACATCCGTTCCTTGTGGTGGATCTGTAGTTTCTATTCTCATTGAGGGTAAAGAGTATTGCACAAACGCAGCTGCATGGCTAAGTACAGGCATATACCGATATGACCAAACTGCAGATCGACTTGAACCCATCTCTCAACCCGGTCCTCCACTGATTAATCCGCAGTTGACTCATCAAGATGAATCTCTCTAGCTTTGTCTACCACCACTTTGTTAATTTAACCTCATTCAAAGGAGCCTCAAATGAAATTTCAACTTGTTTCTAATCTTTTTGTAACTACAGTAGTCCTTTCAAGTGTAATTTCTCTTCCACTCACTGCTAAAGCTCTTCCTACAGTTGGTGGAAGCAGTACAACACCTGCTACTTCCAATACCAGCAGTACCAATTCCAGCAGTGGCAATACTAAGTTTGAGTGTGTGCAGTCGGGCACAGGCTATGCCACGATCGCTGTTACTTCTACTGGCAAAAAAACCCGTCCTTTGATTAACTGGTCTAGTCAGGCCTTTGCACAAAGCGGCTTTACCCCTGAAGTTCGTTGTCGGGAAGTATCGAGTCGGCTAACGGCAGCAGTTGGCAAGAATGGTGGTAAGCTGAGCGGTCTGCTATTAACTACTGGCAATCTGAACAGAGAAAATGTGATTTGCTACGTGAGTAATATGGTATCTGGTTGTAATAAGAATAATCATCTGATGAACATCGCACCGGGCTATAACAAACCGGAGGATGCGCTAGCGGATTTGCTACAAGCAATTACCACACCGTTTGTCACTGGAGCCACTATGCAAAATAGCGAGCGTCGTTCGTATGCAGAATTTGGTGGCGCAGTACAGCAGGTAGTTAATGAAACAGAAATGATGGGGAGCACAGAAAACCCACCTTCCTCCGAACCTATGGCTGAGCCAGCCAACTCATCTGGCGGAGATGAAGGTCCGATCTAAAGCTGACCTATTGCTTAAGGTAGAAGTAGCTGTAAATGTAGAGCGGGCAGTGCGTCTGCTCTACAAGCATGAGTGGAATTGTATGCGATCGCGTGTTCTTGTATCCCTAGTGGCTGCTGGTTTTATTTTGCCGACTCCAAGTGAAGTAACATCCGCATTTGGTCTTAAACCGATAAGTTTGCAGCAACCACAGATTCATTTGCCTAAGGGGACAATACCAGAGATTGCTCGACAGGTAACGGTTCGAGTATTCAGTAGCCCCCGTTTAGCAGGTTCGGGAGTGTTAATTCAACGGCAAAAGCAGCGCTATACAGTACTCACTTGCGCTCACGTTGCAAATCTCAATCAGGCAGAGCGTTATACAGTACTAACACCTGATGGACAGATACATAAAGCAAAGCGAATATCATGGCAATTGCGAGATGTGGATTTGGCTTTGCTGGAATTTAACAGTGCTGATTCATATCAAATTGCTATTTTAAGTGAAGCCGCAATTGAACCTAAACAACTGGTTTACGCTACAGGTTTTCCCAATTATTATGACATCAGTCCAACTCGCTTAGAGGAAACATTTGGTTGGGGACCTCGTGCTCTCCGGATTACTCAAGGTACAGTTAGCATCGTTTTGACTCCAAGATCGCTAATGCAAGGCTATCAACTTGGTTACACCAACCATGTAGAACTAGGAATGAGTGGGGGAGCAATCTTAAATGCCAGCGGTGAACTAGTTGGCATTAACGGGCGCGGCAGCTATCCCTTAAGTGGAATTGAGGCATTCCAATTTACTGATGGTACTTTTCCGCCTTTCAGACTATTTCAACAGATGGAACCGTTAAGTTGGGCAATTCCAACCGCAGTATTTCAGCAGTCTAAGCTGAAATTATTCTTATAAAAGAATTCCTTGCTGACTATCACTAGGTAATACCATGACTAAAAATCGTTGGAGAACATTGGCGCTTAGTCTAACAGCAATTTTGACAAGTATTGTGCTTGTAATTGCTACAACAGCTTCTATGACGCTAGCTCAAATAACTTCAGTAGCACAGTTTTCAGATGTAAGACCGACCGATTATTATTTTCAAAGCTTACAAAAGCTAGTCGAGAGTTATGGCTGTTTGGTTGGCTACCCAGATACAACGTTTCGAGCAAACCGCACAATTACCCGAGGTGAGTTAGCAGCTAATTTGAGTTCTTGCTTAGACAGAGTCAATGAATTATTTGCTGCTTCAACAGCTGAAAGTGTTAAGAGAGAAGACCTTCAGATGTCTATAGTACCGTTACAACAGCAGGTTGAATCTTTGAGACAAACAGTGGAATCGCTACGAAGTGGCAGTGCTTCACCTTCTACTCAGAATATGCCCATAAATGAGCAAATTTAAGTTTTTTCTACCAGTCATTTAATTGAGGCGATCGCGGATTATGTTTAAGCACTTCTGGAGGGTAGCTGGATTCTGTTTGCTCGTCACGGCTACTCTATATCTTCTACTTCCAACCTCAACATTAGCAACTCCATCTAGCCATTCCTCTATCCTATTAGCACAAGCGGCATCACGTGATGATGTTAATGCAATCGCTAGTGCAACCACTGTTTTTATTAACGAAAATCTGGAGAGCCAGGATGGGCTACAATCTGGAACAGAATATGCAGGATCAGGCGTAATTGTTGCAGTCCGAGAGGACAGTGATAGCCTGCGAACAAATTGCGTGTATTCTGTTTTGACCAATGCTCACGTAGTAAAATTGCGAGCAGGGGATCCAGAGCAACCTTATGGATTGAGAACGAGTGATGGATTAATTCATAGTGTTCAGAAACACCGCTTTTTGGGTAATGTCGAAACCAATGCAATTCAAGGGTTGGATCTGGCATTGATAGAGTTTATGCATGATTGCCAACAGCCTTATCCGATCGCTACAATTGCCCCACCTAGCAATCCGCAACCCAATGAAGCTGTACTTGTTTCTGGTTGGTTAAAACCAGCATCACCAACAGTAGAACGGCGGCGTTTGTCCTCATCTGGCAAGGTGACTGCTGTCAAACCACCTGAACCTCAGGGTGGGATGAGTCTTGTTTATGATGTTGAGCAGGTAGGTGTTGGAATGAGTGGCGGTCCAGTTTTTAATGCACAAGGGGAACTAATGGGTATCCATAGTGCTCAAGTCGAAGACGGTAATTTTACTAAAGGTCAAGCTGTTCAGCTTCAACAGGCGCTTCAGGAAATCCAACGGCAGGGTAGCACTTACAACTTCAAAGTTGCCCCGCCAACAATCAGTTCATCATTGATTGCAGAACTAGTGCGATCACTATCGCCCAGTGCTGATGTTTTAACTCCGCAACAGTTTCAAGCAGGATTTGATGTTTCACCAACAGACTGGGTATTCCAGTCCGCCCAATCCCTACGCGATCGCTATGGCTGTCTACAATCTTTCCCAGATGGTTCCTATAGGCTTAAGGTTGAAACGACCCGAGGACAATTTGCTATAGATTTAGGCAGTTGTGTGCAGAAGTTGGAGGAAGTACTTACAGCATCTACTCAGGATCTCGTGAAACCACAGGAATTGCAAACTTCACTGAACACATTGCAGCAAGCAATCACTGACCTAGAACAAGAGGTACAGTCCTTGCGACGTTAAGGAAGCAACTACTCTACTTTTTAATAAAGGTATGTTCAACCAAGGTTAAACATTTCTGCAACTAAAACTAATCATAGGATGTTTCAAATCTGTGTTCAGGAGGTGATCGCTAGGCTACTATCAAAATAGAACTCTACAAATTTGGACTCTCTTCGAGAACTTTGTTCCCGAGAAACTTACTGACACTGATGAGTACACAACAAGGTTAGAGGATGATCGAACGATTGGGTTGGTAGTGCAGAGAGATAGTGATTTTGCGTAGGAGTATTGGGAGCGGAACCGCCAGTAACAAAAGCTCATACCGTCGCATTCATCATAATTTGGGGATTAGTAGCAGCAGTTGTGTCGAGCGATCGCAGATGAGCAATTTTGTTGATATTCAAGTGGATGGCAGTCGGGCACTGAGCGTGTTGGGGCTGATCAACACCAGGGCATTAGGCTTAACTCCGCTCATGCTGCGGCTCAAGCCGATTGTCGAAAATGTGATTGAGGATAGCTTTGACAAAGAGGCTAGTCCATCCGGTCAACCGTGGGCAGCTCTCGCCGCCAGTAGTGTGCGCCAACGGCAGCGCAAAGGACAAGGCGGTAAATTGCTGCAACGGACAGGCGAGGGTAAGCGATCGGTGAAGGTGACGATCTCCGGCAACCGACTGTATATCACTTACCTCAAGCGCATGGAGCATCACCAGACCGGGACACGCCGATTACCCAAACGCCAATTTTCCCCAGAAGCGGCAGACTTCGATCGCGGTGCATTAGGTGAACAAGTGCGGGATGAAATCAGAATTTACCTCAACCCTACCTTGGGGCAGTTCACTCAAGGTGCATTTAATAGACTTGTTGCGGAATAGGAGATAATCAAGATAACTTCATCGAGTTTGAGCCTGCATGATCAACCTCCATCGTGCCTTGAATAACGAGCGTTTGCTGCGTGCTCTGACCGGTCTAAACCGGAAAGCTTTTGATGAGCTATTGCCAGCGTTTAATCAGGCATGGGATGCCCAAATGCGAGCGCAGGTGCGACAACGTGCCCCGGGGGGAGGACAAGCGGACAAAGCTCGATTGTCGAGTATGTCAGAGAAACTGTTCTACATCTTGTTCTACTTCAAGTGTTACCCCACCTTTGATGTGGCGGGATTTCTGTTTGACTTTGACCGGAGCCAAGCCCACCGCTGGATGCACCGACTGCAACCGATACTCGAAGCAGCCCTGGGGCAAACGATGGTACTGCCGGAACGAAAACTCGAACGGATTGAGCAGTTTTTGCAACGCTACCCGGAAGTCAAAGAAGTGATGATTGATGGGACAGAGCGACCGATTGCTCGTCCAAAAGACCAAGAGCGGCAACAGGAGCATTATTCGGGAAAAAAGCGGCGATACACTCGGAAGCATCTGGTGGCGGTGGATGAAGGCAAACGGGTATTGGTACTCACTCAAGCCCGAGAGGGAAAAGTGCATGATAAGCGGTTGCTCGATGAGGTAGAGATGGTTGAGGGAATTCCCGATGAGATTGTGATTGCCGTCGATTTAGGCTTTTTAGGGTTACAGAAGGAGTATGAGAACATTGAGATGCCTCACAAGAAACCGCGAGGAGGCAGCCTCAGCGAAGAGCAGAAACAAGAGAATCGTGAGAAAAGTAGTCGGCGGGTGCGATGCGAGAATGCATTTGCGGGAGTGAAACGATACAGGATTGCCAGCGATGTGTACAGAAATCGTGTGAGTGATTTTGATGACCGTTCGATGTTGACGGCGACGGGGCTATGGAACTTCTATTTGATCGCTGCTTAACTCAAGATAGGAGTGACAAGAGCAGCGCATTTCCCTTAAAAATTCTTATTCCGCAACAAGTCTATTCTACTACGCAACCTTCTTTGCTATAAACGGTTAGATCGCGTTAATATCGCCAGTCAATTCTACAGCTCATTTGCAACAGTTATCTTTGATGAATTTCACCTGTATGATGCTAAACAATTAGTCGGGCTTTTATTTTACCTAGCGCTCTCGCATGAGTTTGGTTTCTTCAAAAACGGTCGTCGGGCTATTTTGTTAACTGCAACACCTGAACCTGCTTGCGAAGATGCACTGCTAAGCCTGGAAAAACAAGGCGTAAAAATTGCGTATGTCGATGGAGAAAACAGCACAGTTTGTTTATTGTCTTCCCAAACGGCAGTCAATTTAGAATTACGTCCTCAACCCGATAGAGAACAATTGTTGTCTGAGTTAGTCGATGAGATTGTTAGACGAATTCAAACACAACCTGAGCAATATGGTGCAGTAATTCTAGATTCGCTTTATCAGATTGATAAGCTTGCAAATATTCTTCAAGCAAAAGGCTTTTCGGATAAAATTGGACGCATTACAGGACCATCCCCGTTAGCAGATCGGCAACGGGCAGTGCAATGTCCAATCATCTTAGCGACGAGCATAGTGGACGTAGGATTTAACTTTGAACGTACTCCATCTCCCACTCGTCAATCTCTTGATTGGTTAATCTTTTCATGCCGCGATCGTGCTGCCTTCTGGCAAAGACTTGGTAGAGTTGGACGGGTTCTTGGTAGACAGCAAACCGATTGGGTCCACCTCAGGTTTCTTATTGCCCCAACGCCAAATAGCGATAGGTCGCAAACTCTGAATCCCGGTCTACGGGACTGAAACACGACGTTGACGTTACGGACTATGGCTTCAATCAGTGTCGCAAACTCTGAATCCCGGTCTACGGGACTGAAACATAAACACTACAGGTGACATGAGAGCATAGATAATGTCGCAAACTCTGAATCCCGGTCTACGGGACTGAAACAGGATGGGTCACATGATCAGAAGCCTAGTCGTGATGTCGCAAACTCTGAATCCCGGTCTACGGGACTGAAACAGGTTAAAGTCATTCAAGACGATCAAAAATCTTGAGAGTCGCGAACCCTGAATCCCGGTCTACGGGACTGAAACTATTGGCTCGTACCGATGCGGCGCGCAATTTGGCGTGTCGCGAACCCTGAATCCCGGTCTACGGGACTGAACGCCGGTGGCGACTTCAATCAGAAAATAAATTCACTGGCTCAAAGTCGCGAACCCTGAATCCCGGTCTACAGGACTTCATGTACGTGAGGGTAATCTACCTCTCACTATTTTGCTTGCAGTCTCTTCTATCGTTGCGCTTGAGGTGGCTTGTAATCCCAGAAACGGCTGTAGCCTAGTTTTTGACAAGCTAGAGCTAGGGCGTTATGCCCGATTGTGCCTTTCTCTGGGGTAGTTTGATCATCTCCCTGTCTGTCCCAGATAATCTTGACGGATTGACAGTTAATTTTTAAGGTGAAAGCATCTATAACCCGATCACCAACTTCCTCAGTCATAGTCATGCTAGTTCTGGTGACACTTTGCATATCGAGGTAATAATCGCTTCCCTTGGTACTACCCACCCAAACGTATCTCTGATTCTGAGTTGGAACGGTAGCAGTTAGGGGAATAGACGATATCGGTACAGGATTAGCACTACACAGAGCCGGAGTGAGGTTGATTACTCGACCATCAGCCGTTCGCATATAGCAGGGGTGGTCAGGCTCGATCGCGAGAGCAGTTGTAGGGAGCAGGGCAGTTAAGACTACGGAAATGAGGAGAACAGGTTTCATAGAAATGCTTCCAACTTTATTTCTCTTATCGTGCCCAATTCCCAAGCGCGGGATACAAAGGAAGTAAGGGAATTGTCCGACCACATCCACAACCGCAACACCCTCTGCCGTCGGTGGTTTGTCTGTCCCTGATCGTAATCTGAACGATCCCGTCACTTTCGCGGAAGCAATAGGCAGAGAGGATAACGACAAACTCGATCGCGGCTCACCCCAATGGGCGAACAACGTCATAGGATAGGATCAGGGATTGACGAAGGCGATATGAGTGCAGAACGACTAGACCGGATTGAGCGGATACTGGAGCGATTGTAGCGAGCAATCAGAGGTCTAGCGAGCGGATTAAGACCGAATTGAAGCGATCGTCGATTCTAACCCCCGTTCTATTGAGTGGCTGAGACTAAGCGGCGATACTGCACTAATCAATGTAGTCTCGCAGCATATCTGGTTTTTCCAGGTTATCTGAAGTGATTGGGCGATCGCCATCTACGGAGAGGGTCTTGCGAATTTGAGTTTTATCGGTCGAGATCGGTCGTTTGCCATCTTCGTGGATCACGTCCTTCACCTGCAAATCGCTAGGAGTAATGGGGCGATCGCCATCAATTCCCAGTGTTTTGTCAGCTTCTAGCGAACTGGTGGTAATGGGACGGCTGCCATCTACTTCCAGTGTGTCGCACACCTGAATATCATCAGCCACGATCGGACGCTGGTTATCAATGGGCAAAATATTCCGGACTTGCAGATCGCTATTCTCGATCGGACGTTTGCCATCGATCTCAAGCATTTTCATATCTGGTTGATCATCCCCTAACGGGATCATAGCGTTGTCATCCAAATGCTCGCGTTGTGTATTCACCAATCAAACTCCTGCTTTTTGTAGGAACTCTCTACTTTTAACGGCTGAACTGATCGCGGAACAACTACCTCATGGTTGGTTTTTGAGCCATCCTTCGTCAAAGTGATATGCCCCAAACACCTCTTTAGATGGAAGTTCTGACGAGCCAAGTAAGATTCCTACTCCTCTCATCTTGCTAGCTTGATTGGGTCGTTATTGGTACATGACTATAGTGCAAATATGCCTATGCTGGTTTAGTGGAGTTTAGTGAAGACTGGCAAGCCGGAGGATAGAACGCTGAAGATTCTCTCTCGCCTGAGATTCAAACTGATTACGGAATTGCTCGGTGCTAAAGATAAATGGACGATTTAAGAATCCTTGTAATATAGCCTGCCGCTTGTCGGAATACTGTGAACGAGGAACCCATTCATACTCCTGCCTTACCTGTACCTCATATTGCTCAAATCGCTCTGGTGATGCACCTAAGATAGACAGATCAATATCCACGAGTAACTGTGCATCTGCGGATCGGGGAGGTAGGGAATGGTCGGTTGCCAAGACCAGCGCATAAATCCGCTCTGCCACCTCGTCTGAAATGCCACATTTCAGCAAAGCTTGTTTCGCCCAGAGTGCGCTTTGCAGTTCATTGTCTTGGCTCTTTACGTCATACACAGCATCATGGAACCATAACGCCACTTCCACTTCACCTGGATGCTTTGCCATTGCCAGTCGCACTCCGAATATTTCAATACACTCCTGGAGATGCTGAAGGGTATGATAGTGTCGCTGTGGTTGACTATAGCAACCAATAAGTTTTTCAAACAATGTTACATCGGGTGAAACCCTTAAAAATGACCAAGTTCGCTGCCATGAATACTCAAGAGTTGGCATCATTGGGGAACTAGGTAGAGCGCGTCGGGCATATTCAGTCTCATAATAGTATGGAGGGTAATCCTTTTTAGTAAAGGATGGGAAAAAGAAGGCATCTCCTCAACAGTTGGATAATTGCAGACGAATCTGTTCGTTATCGTGATGGATGAAATTCCAAATCGTAGCGATATGATTATAGGATCGTTTCAAGGCTAGAAGGCACTGGCTGTCGGGCGAACAATGATTTCATTGACATCCACATCATCGGGCTGGGATACGGCATATAAAACGGCTCTGGCGATCGCATCTGGGTTTAGGGCACTCTTACGAAATTCTTTCAATGCCGCTTGTGCTGAACCGTCTGTGATGTCAGAACCCAGCTCTGTCTCCACGACACCCGGAGAGATTGTGGTCACGCGGATATTTTTTGATTCCTGCCTCAGTCCTTCGGAGATTGCCCAAACCGCGTATTTGGTTGCACAGTAGACTGCACCAGTCGGGACTACCACATGGGCGGCGATCGATGCAGTGTTGATAAACTGACCGCCCCCTTGCGCTTCCATGATCGGTAAACCAGCGGCAATCCCATTCAATACGCCGTTAATGTTGACGTTGATCATATTGTCCCATTCTTCAACTTTTAGGGCATTCATGGGGGATAACGGCATGACACCGGCGTTGTTAAAAATGACATCAATTCGACCGAACGTGTCTTTGGCAAAGTGAATGAACGCTTTCATATCCTCGCGATCGGCAACGTCCACTGTTTTCAATTTTGCTGAGCCACCCTGACGACGAATCTCCTCAGCAAGCTTTTCTAGCCGTTCTGTACGCCGTGCTCCCAGAACCACCTTGGCGCCATGTTCAGCCAGTAATTTGGCAGTAGCTTCACCGATGCCGCTACTGGCTCCAGTGATCGCAATGACTTTGTTTTCTACGTTTAACATGGTAATTTTCCTGTTTGTTTTGACCAGTTTGAATTAGAGAAACATGCCGCCAGAGACTTCAATTCTCTGGGCATTGACCCATCGGTTGTCTTCAGAAAGCAAGGATGCGATCGCCCCGCCAATATCATCGGGAAGACCCACGCGACCTAAAGCCGTATTTCTGCCCAATCCTCGGCTTGATCCGGTGATCAAAGCAATCTTTGTTGTATCCTGTGCCATTGCCTCATCCTTTCATTGCTCTTTTAGCATGAGTTCAGCATAGGTTTAAGACATGGGGTTTCAAATACACAAACCTCGCATATCATTGCCTAATCCTCTCAGGCAAAAGGTTGATCAGGAAAAACTTTCTCTATAATGGGCGTATGAGAGCGGTTAAAGCAGCCAGGAAACCAGCACGATGATTGCAACACTGAGGCAGGGTACAGCCATTCATGCGTGTCAAGAACTGGCGGCATTAGTGGCACACTACACCGATACCCGGGGAGACGGCGCCCATCAAACGGCGATCAGTCAGTTAGAATTCATGCGGGAATCGGCTGCTTCCACCGCAATCCGTGGTGTCTTTGAACCGGTTCTCGCGATCGTGATTCAGGGCAAAAAAGAAGCCTTGCTGGGTGAGGAAACGTATCAGTATGGTGCCGCTCAGTATCTTGTCATCTCGGTGGATTTGCCGCTGAGTGGATTTGTGACGGAGGCGACACCCGACCAGCCCTATTTAGGGTTTAAGTTAAATTTAGACCCGGTTCAACTCTATGACATTATTGCTCAAATCCAACCCCAGGCGGGAAAGAAAGAAAACTCGGTGAGAGGCTTATTCGTGAGCAACGCTGATGTCGCGTTGATTGATTGCGCCATTAGACTGACACGGCTTCTGGATACGCCACAGGATATTCCGTTTCTGGCACCGATGATAATTCGTGAAATCTATTACCGGCTTTTGATCGGTGAACAAAGTGAAGCGGTGCGCCAGATCGCGACATCCGGCAGCAACATGCAGCGTATTGCGGAGGTCATCAAGCTGCTCAAGGCTGATTTCACAAAGCCGTTACGAGTGAAGGATCTGGCTGAGCAAGCCAGTATGTCTGCGGCATCCTTCCACCGTCATTTCCGGAAAGTGACCTCCATGAGTCCGCTGCAATATCAGAAACAATTGAGGCTGCTGGAAGCGCGGCGGCTGATGCTGGTCGAGAATGCCGATGCCACCAGTGCCGCCTATCAGGTTGGGTATGAAAGCCCTTCACAGTTCAGCCGAGAGTATTCCCGGATGTTTGGAGCACCACCCATCAAAGATATTGAGCGTTTGCGAACAGCTTGACTATTCTCTGTCCAATCCGTTTTTAGATTAAACATCGGCTGAATGCGATCGCTGCACAACCAGTTGCTGTAACGGACGGAGCCAAAACTCTGACGATCGGGTATGTTTAGCAGTAGAACAATAAATAACGCTAAGGCTAAATCTTTATCTGGTAGAGCTTACAGCCTCTTTTTTTCATAGAATTCAAGACATTTAAATCGCCAGCTATCCTGATGGATATAGCTTTCGCGCTTTTTCAAAATTAGACAGGTTTTGGCATTCTTCTCTAACCATCAATAACTTTGGACTGAATTTGAACTACATCACCGTTTCGTTCTAGCAGTGAGAGGATCGCTCGGACTAAATGTTCCGGTTCTGCGGGTTTAGCAACATGCCGTTGGAATCCTACTGACAGCGCCTGCTGCTGATCCAATTCTCCAGCATAGGCTGTTAGGGCGATCGCAGGGATCTGCCCCCCTTGCTCTGGTAATAACGCCCGCACCCATTGAAGCAGCGTATAACCATCCACCTCTGGCATTCCAATATCACTTAACAGCACATCTGGCTTGACTTGGATGAGTAGTGATAATGCTTCATTGGCAGTCGTTGCAGTCATGACTGTTGCTTTGGCTTGCTCCAACACAAAAGCAACGAACTCCCGTGAATCTGCTTCATCATCTACAACTAACACCTGAATACCAGTCAAATCAGCAGACAACTCTGATGATTGGTTGTTCTGCTCAGCAGTTGTTTGAATTAGCTGAAGTGGCAATCGAACAGTGAAGATTGCACCTAAGCCAACTCCTGGACTTGTTACTTCAACCTGTCCTCCATGTAGCTCGACTAAATGCCGCACGATCGCCAAACCTAATCCCAGTCCACCAAACTTTCGAGTTGTTGCTGCATCTGCTTGACGGAAGTAGTCAAACACGTAGGGTAAAAAGTCAGGCGTAATCCCCTGCCCTGTATCACTGACCGTAATTTGGGCCGACGAGTCAATGCGTTCCAGCTGAATGTTGACCTGCCCCCCCGAGGGAGTGAACTTCACGGCATTGGAGAGCAGATTCCAAACGACCTGCTGTAATCGAGTCGAATCACCCAAAACCAGACCTACATCTGATGCAAGAGTTGCGGTTATTTGGATGGACTTGGCTTCTGCCGCTAGCCGGATCGTTTCCATCGCTTCTCTGATCACGACAGCAAGATTGACCGGAGCTACATTGAGACTAAGTTTGCCGCGTAGAATGCGGGAGACATCCAGCAAGTCTTCAATCAATTCCGCTTGCAATTTAGCATTTCGTTCGATCGTTGCCAAAGCCTGCGCGGTCTTTGTTGCATCTAGTTTTCTGCTCTGTAGCAGTTTAGCCCAACCCAGGATGGGATTGAGCGGCGATCGCAGTTCATGGGATAGAACGGCTAAAAACTCGTCTTTGATCCGGTTAGCAGCTTCTGCGGCACTTCTTGCCGCTTCGCTAGCCGCGCGATCCTGTTGAGCAGTTTGATACAGTTGGGCATTCTCGATCGCCAGAGACGCACGACGCGCTAATTCCTCTGCCAACTGTAAATCTGCTGCTGTGTATCGTCGCCCAGATTCGGCAGCGATAAAGGAGATGACTCCGATAATTCGGGTCTGAGTCCGCAGTGGTACGCACATAAAAGAACGAAAGCCGACCTGCCGCAGAATCTCCAAATGCTCCGGATCACGGGCAGCCTGCACCAGAAGTTCATCGGGAATATTTGCCACAAAGTCAGGTTGTCCAGTACGCAGGGTAAATGCGGCTCCCCGAGCATCATCCGGATTGAACGGATACTTTTCTCGCAGCTGATACGCCCATTCCAGTTTGGCAGGATCGATATGGGCGATCGCGATCTGGTCAATGCGGTCATCTTCCTCAACAATGTGAATGGTACACCAATCCGCTAATTTTGGTACGGTTAGCTGGGCAACCTGCTCCAGCGTAGTTTGGTAGTCTAACGAGGATGCCAGCACAGCACTCGCTTCAGAAAGAAACTGTTGAGCCTGCTCTAATTTGACCTGCTCTGTGACATCGACGATATAGGCTAAAAGACTTTCTACCTGGTGATTCGAGTCAACCGTCGGTAGATAGTAAACGTTGTAATAACCGGGACGACGATCGTCATGTCCAGGTGCGTTGATGGGTAGGTTCGGCGAAATAAATGGATGACCTGTGGCGTAAATTTGATGAATAACCTCAACAATTGCAGGATCAACGTCACTAAATAGCTCTGGAACCGACTTACCCAGGTGATGCTCACGCGGTAATCCATTAATTTCAGCCAGAGCTTCGTTAATAGCAATAAATCGCTGCTCTGCATCTAATAACGCCAGTCCGATCGGGGAGGTATCAACAATGGTCGCTAATTGCTGTTGTACCGCTTCTGCCTGCGATCGGGCAAGGCGTTCTCGCTCTAGCAGTTGTTCTCGCTCTTGCTCTGCTTGCTTACGCTCTGTAATGTCAATCAGTACACCAATCATGCGGGTTGGCTGTTGGGCGGCATTATAAGTAAACCGTCCTCTGGCTTCTGTCCAATGCCCAGAGCCATCCGGCCAGAGGGTGCGATATTCATGGTGAAACTCGGTACGTTCCTGCATGGCTTGTTGCAGAACTGCCTCTGTCGCCGCTAAATCATCTGGATGAACACTCTTTGCCCAGACTTCATAGCTCGGGGAGGTTTCGTTGGACTGTAGACCCATGATGGCAAATTGTCCATCTGACCAGGTGACGGTGTTTGTCTGCATATCCCAGTCCCAGGTTCCCATGCGACCAACCTTCAGGGCGAGTTGCAGATGCGCCTCGCTTTCCCGTAATTCTGCCTCTGCTCGCGATCGCTCCACCGCTAACCAGGTTTTTGTCGCAATCCGCTCCATCAATTCCACATCGTCCGCCGTCCATTGACGAGTCGCGATATGATGCAATACGAACAAGGCAACAAATCGTCCTTGTTTGACGAGCGGAACACAGAGCAGCGATTTGGTTTGAAGCGCCTCAAATGCCGCCGCTCCCGATCCTGTTGTGCGAGGATCGCGATTGACATCGTTAACCACAACGGTTTTGCCCTGCTTCAACTCTGCAATCAGTGCAGAACCGAAAGAATCCATGTGATGTTTGCCTGCTACACTGATCACACCGTTGCAGTAATCGCGATCGACCGTCACATATTCCTGGGTGGCATCAATTTCACCATAGGTACAGCGTGTCACATCAAAGTGTTGCCCTGTGGTGCTAACCACCTGCCACATGATCGCTTCGGAATCTTGTAGGGCGCGGATGGCATCATTCAATTCGATCAAAAACTGTTGTTGCTTTTCCTTTTGCTGAAGTTCTTTAAGTAATGCTTCTGCCTGCCGTCGGGCTTCTACCTGGGCAGTGATATTGGCTGAAACCCCAATCATCCGGGTTGCCCGTCCCGCCTCATCGCGATAGACCCGTCCCTGGCTCTTCAACCACCGAAGCGCACCATCTGGACTGCTCACTCGGTACTCTTGAGAAAAGAATGTGTCACCTGCAATGACCTGCTCAACCGCTTGCAAAACGGATTGGCGATCGTCGGGATGCATCAAGGCATGAAAGGCGGTTGACGGCCCACGATGAAACCCCCAAATCTCTGTGGCGTTGGGAGAACACACTACTTCCTGCGTTCTCAGGTCGGTGTCCCAGGCAAACATCTGGGCAGATGAAAGGGCAAGCTGTAAGCGTTCTTCTGTTTGCCGCAGGTTCTCCTCAATGTGCTTGAGCCGAGTGACATCCTGAAACATGGCAACGGCGGCTAGGATCTGTCCCTGCTTATTGAAGATTGGGCTGGAACTGACTGAAATTATGGTGCAACTACCATCTTCGTAACGTAGCTCCAATTCCTCATTAGCGACGACTTCACCTGTTCTGAGCGATCGCGGCAGTGGATATTCTTCAGGTTCGTAGATTTGTCCATTAGGGCGAAACGCTTGAAACGGCGTAATGGGTACATAGTCTTCTAGTTCATGGGATTCTTCAAAGTCGTAGCCAATAATTCTCTTGGCTTGTTCGTTTGCCAGCACTAACTGGTTAGACGCAGCTTCAGCAATTAAGACACCCGCAGGCATTTGTTGTAAAACCGCTTTCAATTGCGCCCGTTCCCGTTCCAACTCTTGCAACAGTTGTTCCCGTTCTGCCTCTGCTTGCTTGCGTTCCGTCACATTCCGGAAATAAACAGCGATTCCTTCAGGTGAAGGATACGCATTAACCTCCAGCCAACACTGAATCGGTTCCCCAAATTCTTCCCAGGCGACCGGAACTTGTTCTGCGATCGCTCGATGCATCGCCTGATAGGCAACTCCTCCCACCAATTCGGGAAACACATCATTCCAGACATGCCTGCCAATCAATTCTTCGGGGGTTTTGTGCAGAATTTGAGCCGCCGCATGATTAACATAGGTATAGTGCCAATCTCGATCGAAGGCAACAAAGGCATCTGTGATACTCTCTAAAATAGTTGCTACTGTACGGTCAACAATTTGGATAGTGGCAGTCAGATCCCTGCCAAAAGGTTCCACTTCAAGACTGCGAGCAAACTGCTCAATCACCTCAGAGCGAGAAATTCCCCGTTTTTGAGCTTCTTGATCCAGCGATCGCCATGCGGTTCTGGTTAGAGATACACTGACTCGTTGTTTTGTCTCTGACTTCCAGTTGTTCACAAGCTTTCCAGCAGCGTTACGTTTTAAATAGCATTCGTCCGTATATATAAACGGATGTTTCTATTCAAGCGAACTTCTTTGTAGATAAAAATCTCTCTAAAGATAGACGCTCCAGTTCAAAAAAACTGCTTCACTTAAATTGATTTGTTGCAGAATGAGGCATTGAGGTAGACTAAGTAGGACAACCGATTGCCCGACTCATCTGCAAAACCGGACGGGAAATCAAGGCGAATTGTCTTACTCACCTCTGAGCAAAAACGCTACTTTCTGATCAATAGTTGGTTCAATTCGGCAGAGAATAGCGCTCAGCAGATTAATGCTTTTTTATAGGACTCAACAGCCACGACTTTAAAGGTGAAGTAAGACAGTCGTTAGGAATTCTATTCGTAGGTTAGAGATGAATTGTGGTCGTTGGTTAATGACAAAGACAACAAGCAGTGGGTGTGGTTCTTAGTGGTGCAGAGAAGTCCTGAAAGGCTTGCTGTAGCGAGAGTCTTAAATGAGACGGGGATAGCTGAGGGTAATGTTTTAGACATGGGGATCAATGAGATCAAACCGCCCGTCCAAATTCATAGCGGTTGATGAACAGCCCAATCACAATGTCATGCAGCCATTCGGACTTGGAGAAGCAGATCGTCTTGCGCGCTATAGAGCTTCGCTCCGCCAAAGGCGTACGCTTAATTCGGGTGCGTAAGGTCAAGTGTTTGCGCTCGATTTTTTGTGTATTCTGTTTGCCAACCACATGCTGATCTTCATCTAATAAGCGAGCATAGGCTCCCCAACCATCTGTGTAAAAGGTTTGAATGCCAAACGGTTCTAACAATGCTTTTAGCTTGACCAGCGCCTGGTCTTTATGGTCTGCTAGCACATACGCCAACACTTGACCGGTTTGATGGTCAATGGCATGCCATAACCAACGCTCCTGTTTTTTAGAACCGACAAAGCTCCACATTTCGTCGGCTTCGGCTTCCTCAATGTGTTTCACAATGGTCACAGCAGTTGGATTGAGTTGTTCCAATAATCGACGATTGACTTGTTCAAGATGACGATCTTTTTTTTAATTCTTCAATGACTGTTGTCGGACTAATCTTGAGTACCCGAGCCGTATCACGAATACCACTGCCATTGAGCGCCATCTCGCAAATCTGTTGTTTCACATCAGACAAGTAACCTCGGTAGGAATACTCTAGAACAAAACTATGGCGAGTGCATTCAGAATTTCGACATTTATATCGTTGTTTGCCCTCAGCAGTCTTGCCGTGTTTGACAATGTTAGTGCTGTCGCAAGTGGGACAATGTACAGGTTTAAGTACCATCGTAGTTGTTTTTAGCAACTCTAATTGATTCAGGTGGTTCTATTTTCCCTGATCCCTATCCCCATGTCTAGAACATTACCGATACTGTCATCAGAGTCAGGCAGGGTAACGCCACTCAAATTGAGACGAGCCAGCGAGTTGCGATTGAACAACAATCCACTGACATTGACCAATAACTCGTTGCCGCTAAAGGTGACACGATTGGCGGTATAGTTATCACTCTGCTGCTTGCCAACTTATGCAATGTCACAGGAACTATCAGGTGCAATGCCTGTAATCTGAAATATCCAGCTTCAAGCAAGACTATGCCCCCGAAGAATATATCATTCCTAGTCAAAAACACTGAGTTTCCCTGTGTATTTACAGAATCTACATAAATCTCCTGGTAACCGTCTAGCCAGCGCTAAATTACTTTAACAAGCGGCTAATCGGTACTTGAGGCGGTACACTAACTCGTAACGTCTCAGCATTTTGCTCACCATCTTTTTCCTCAATTTGGCTTGAAGTGTCGCGATCGCCTTGCCTTTCTACTCCCTCATCTTTCGATTTCCTGCATAACCCTCTCACTGTGGAAGTGATATATTACTGTCCATTTCTCTATTTATGGAAAATTTCTAATGCGCTCCCATCTGAAATTAGTTGGCTTGGCAACACTCCTATTCTGTGCAACCGCGATCGCGCCCTCATCTCCTTTTGCTTTTCCAGCCCTTTCCCAAACCACCCCAGATCGTAAAGCTGAAGCCGATCGCTTGTTACAACAGGGAATTCAGCAAATTGAATCCAGGGAACCTGAAGCGGCTCTACAACGGTTGGAACAAGCATTAAAGATCTATCGAGACATCAAAGATCGTCAAGGTGAAGGAAAGGCATTGGCGAATCTAGGGCGGGCTCATTTTGCTTTTCAAAGCTATACCAAAGCCATTGAATACTCTGAACAAAGTTTAGCGATCGCCCACGCCGTTAAAGACCAACCACTTGAGGTGGCTGTACTGAAGCGACTGGGATTAATCTATTCTCTGACTGGCAATCATGCTAAAGCAATTTCTATGGTGGAGAACCGCTTGGCGATTCACCAGAACAGCAATAACCGGGCTGAAGTAGTCCGGACTTTGAGCGATTTAGGATTTGTTTACTTGAGAGCTGGCAACCCGGCGAAAGCGATCGAAATGCAGGAAAGGGGAGTTAAACTTGCCCAAACACTGAAGGATGACAGTTTAATATTTGAGGCACGCGGTAATCTGGAAGAGACTTACATTATCTTGAGAGGCGATGCTTTAAGAGAACAGATGGGGCAGGTTCCGCTCGCAACAGCCTTACCAGTAGAGCAGTCAACAACTCAGCGACGAGCAGAAGCAGATCGCCTCTTACAGCAAGGAATTCAGCAACTCCAAAATAACCAATATAGCGATGCCGAACGGGTATTAGAAAAGTCAGTCAAACTTTATCAACAGATTGGAGATCAGGTTGGAGAAGCCCGATCGTTAATTGGTTTAGGTAAGACACGCCTTGCCCTGGGCAATAGTGCCCAAGCCCTTGAACTGATTCAACAAGCTGTAACCATTGCGAAAGCATTAAAGAACTCTGAAATCGAAAATTCTGCTCGACAAGTTTTAGAACTAGCACAAAGAATTGCCCAGGCAGAACAACGTAGAGAAGAGGCAGAACGACTAGGTGAACAAGCTCTAGAACAATTGCTTAAAGGGGAGTTTAATGCCGCATACCAGTCGAGCCAACAGGCACTAGCCATCTATCGTGCCCTGAACGATCGCCCACAGGAATTAGGTTTATTGGAAAGTTTCGCAGTCATGCTCACCATGATCTCTGCTAATAACTTAGAGCATACTGATAGAGTAGTTGACTATTACAAAGAAGCCTTAATCATTGCTCAAGAACTCCAGGATCGGGAAGCTGAAAAACGTATTGTCAAGAATTTAAGTTTTATCCAGGGAAATCAGGCAGACTACTCGCATAGAGCGATTAAAGATGACGAACAAGAGTTAGTGATTGCCCGTCAACTTCAAGACCAAAATGCTGAAATGCTTGCATTGAAGTCTTTGGGTCACACTTACCATGAACTCCAAGATTATGCGAAAGCAGCGATGTACTATGAACAAATGATTACCCTTGCCCGTAGATTTCAGACTTCCTCCAATAAGAGTGATGTGGTGATGGGCTTAAGTGAAGAGGGATTTGCCTTAGCGGGCTTTGGGAAGATCTATGCGGCTCAGGGTAACTATACCAAAGCGATCGAATATCATCAGAAGCAGTTAAAAGTTTTAGATCAAATTTATTCCGAATTTAGAGAATTCAGAGATACTTTAAAGTCAGAACCTTTAAGTGGTATTGGTTATGCTCTTCAGCAACAAAACCAACCCGAACTCGCTATTGTTTTTTATAAGCAAGTCGTAAATATTCTTGAGGCTAATCGTCAACTACTCCGTGAAAATATGCGTCAATGGGAGCAGAGCGAATTTCAGCCCTCTGAATTTTATCGCGCCTTCTATCGCTGGAGTCAGGAATCTATTGTCCGCAATAATGCCCCGACATATCGCCGTCTTGCTGATCTCCTCTTTCAACAAAACCGCATCATTGAAGGGATGCAAGTTTTGGATTTACTTAAAGTACAAGATTTACAAGACTTTCTCAAAGATATTCAAGGGAATGCATTAACTCAAAAAGGAGTTGAGCTATTACCGGAAGAGATCGTCATTAGGCACATCCTGCAAACCGCACCCCAACAATCACTTCAAACAGCCTTGCAAAGTTCTAGCATTCAAGCACAGGTGCAAAGCTTGAAACAGACAGCGGTTGAGCAAAATCTCAAGCTGAATAGCTACCAAGATCTACAAAGCCGCACTAAAAAGCTGGGTAAGAACATTGCCCTGTTTTATCCATTGGTACTGGACGATCGCCTTGAATTGGTCATTTTCACCAGCGATCGCCCACCAATTCGTAAACCTGTTGCCATCTCTGCCAAACAACTTGAAACCGAGATTCAAACTTTTCGGGAACAATTGGAAGGGCGATCGCCCCTGATTAAACAACCCGCGCAGAAACTCTACCAATCCCTGATTCAACCCATTGAGGCAGAACTGCAAGCCGCCGAGGTAAAGACGATCGTCTATGCCCCTGACAGCATCATGCGTTACGTTCCCCTCGCTGCCCTGCACGATGGCAATCAGTGGCTTGCTCAACGCTATCAAATCAACTACTTGACTGCCCTTGCCCTCACTCCCCTTGACCCAGATCAAAACCCGAATCCACGTGTCCTCGCGGCTGCCTTGACCCAGGATCGGCAGCTTACCCTGCTGGGCAAAACCTATACCTTCCCGGCACTACAATTCACTCAACCTGAAGTGAAAAACCTCGCCCAACTTCTGCCCAACACCACAACGCTGATTGACCAAACCTTTAATCGCGCTAACCTGAGTCAACACGTTCCTCAATCCACTATTCTCCATTTGGCAACTCATGGCATGTTTGTTCCTGGCAGTCCCGATCAATCGATTATTCTGCTAGGAGATGGAAGTTCAATCAGCCTGCGAGAAATTGAGCAGCAATGGCAGTTCCCCAATCTATCACTGGTTGTATTAAGTGCTTGTGAAACCGCGATCGGGGGGAAACTCGGTAACGGGATTGAAATTCTTGGCTTCGGTTATCAGATGCAACGCACCGGATCACGAGCCGCTATTTCCTCTTTGTGGAAAGTAGACGATGGCGGCACTCAGGTATTGATGACTGCGTTCTACACAGCCTTGAAACAGGGCATGACGAAAGCTCAAGCATTACAGGAAACTCAAAAGGCACTGATTACAGGGAATTACAGTACCGTGGGGGGCAGGCGATCCGACATTGAAGTGCGCCTTGAAGGCAACGATAGTCAGCCTGAACATTTGAGCACCAATAAACTCTCCCATCCTTACTATTGGTCGCCCTTTATTCTGATTGGGAATGGGCTGTAGTCAAGCCATTTCGTCCTTGATCTCCTCAATTAGGCTGCCTTCACATTGCTTAGCGAAGCGGAATCAACTATCTCTTTGAGGAAATTAAGCAGAGTGACTTGCTATGTCTGGTAGATTACCATTCGTGTCAGCATGATTAATAGCTGGTATGTTGTTTGGTTGCTGAGGATTACAGAATGTCCCCTTGTTTAAAGTCAATTAGTTTTGTTGTATTCCTGGTTTGTGCGGCGACGATCGCTCTTGGTACGCCTTCCGCCTCAACTAACTCGCTGGTTTTAGCACAGCCCGTTGTCAGCGATCGCAAGACAGAGGCAGAGCGTTTGTTTGAGCAAGGTATAAAGCAACTTGAACAGAATCAGCCGCAAGCCGCGATCGCTTCATTTGAGCAAGCCTTAGTCATTTATCGAGAACTGAAGGATCGGCTAAAGGAGGGGCATACACTACGAAGCATCGGTAATGCTTATTGGAGCTTAAAGAATTACCCAAAAGTGATCGAGGTACAACAACAGGTATTAGCGATCGCTCAATCAATATCAAATACCGATTTAGAAGCTAGAGCACTGAATAATATTGGCGTTGTTTATAAGGAATTGAATAAGCTAGAACAAGCGATCGAGTATTACAACCGTAGTTTAAACATTTCTCAGCGTAGTCAAAACTTTGGCATGATCCTTATAACGACAGGCAACTTGGGTGTTGTTTATGAGGATAAGAAAGAATACCAACAGGCAGTTTTAACCTATCAGCAAATGCTGGATGCTGCCACGCAAAGTGCTAACCGTAAGCAACAGCTTAATGCTCAGTTAAATATTGCCAATGTATCTTACAGCGCTGCAAAAACAGAGGTAGATTATCAAAGGGCAATCGAGCAAGCTGAACAAGGATTGAAATTTGCTCTTGAACTTAAAGAATCCTCATTAGAAGCTAGAGCATTAATTATCCTTGGAAATTCTTATATTGCTTTGAAAAAGCATCAGATGGCTATTAACTACTTTCAAAAAGCAATTGCTGCATCCCAAGAGGCTGAGGAAATATGGCGAGAAGTTCTTGTTCTTAAAGCAATTGGAGATAGCTTTAAGCATTTGAAAGATTATTCCAAAGCAATTGATTATTATCAGCAAGCTGTTTTAGCTGCCAAAAAAATTAACGATACAGCGCAAGAATTGGCTGGTTTATTCAGTATTGGCAATATTTACAGCCAGTTTCTTAAGGATGATAGAAAGGCGATCAGCTATTATCAACAAGCATTAAGATCTGTCCAAAAAACAGATAACGGGACTCAAGAAATTTTGATTTTGCAAAAACTAGTTGACTTGCATAAATCTCTGAAAGACTTTTCACAAGTCATTCAGTATTATCAACAAGTTATTATATTTGCCAGAGATCCAAATAAGAAATGGGGTAATAAGAGATGGCTAGAAGCTTATGCTTTAGGTTCAATTGGTGATGTTTATACCGATCAGCTTAAGGAGTATCAAACAGCGATCTTGTATTATCAGAAAATGTTGAAGGTTGCTGAAGAAATTTCAAATTCATCTTTGCAAGCACCTGCTTTATTAGGGATGGCTAATACTACCCGTCTTCTAGCTAAATCACCAGCAGACTATCAAGAAGCCATGCGGTTGACAACGCAAGGGTTAAAAATTGCTCAAGATAATCAACAAGCGACTGCTGAAGCTGTAGCATGGAGTATTTATGGCAACCTTTATAAAGATCTAAAAGATTTTGATCAAGCGATCGCATCCTATCAAAATGCCATTACTGCTGCACAAAAGGCAAAAGATAAAATACGAGAACTATCTGCTTTATATGCGCTTGCATATCTTCACAGCTATACTCTGAGTGATTATCCTGAAGCAATTAAATATTGTCAACAAGCTCTTACCATTGCTCAGGAACTTAAGGAAGTTGAATCAGAAGGTGTGATATTTGCTTTATTAAGCGAGGCTTATTTCTTGATGGGCAACTACTCAAAAAGTATCGAATTTGCCGAAGCAGCCAAGTTAATTGGTGAAAAGAACCATAATCCAAAACTTGAAGCATTAGGATTACTTGCTTTAACGTCTGCTTACTATGGACAGGGAGATCAACGAACTGAAGTAACTGTCCAACAAAGTCTACAGGTCGCTCAAAGAGCTAAGAATCGGGATCTTGAGGCTGCGGCAACCGCTTATTTAAGCTGGTGGTACGCAGATGTAGGAGCGTATGATAAAGCATATGATTTAGCTCAACGCAGTTTAGAAATCATCCGTCAAATTAAGAACCAAAGCCTAGAAGAAATACCTTTGTATGTTTTAGGCACAATTTATCAGAAGCGAGGACAATCCGAACAGGCGATCGCGACATTCAAAGCCATTACCAACGAAAACTCTGCCTATTTCTATCGTGCCAATCTGGGGTTAGCTCAGGTTTATCAAGCTCTGAAAATGCCTGTTACAGCGATCGCCTACTACAAGCAGGCAATTAACAAACTTGAAAACATTCGTAATAATATTCGGCACTCTTCCCCAGACTTACAACAAGCCTTTTTAAATGCTGTACAGGCTATAGACCGTCAGAAAACCAGCGAAATATATCGTCAGCTTGCAGGCTTACTGATTGCTGAAGGTCGGATTGGTGAAGCTCAACAGGTATTAGAACTCTTAAAGATTCAGGAGATTAATGACTTTAAACAACCTGTGCGATCGCCTAGAAAAATCTCTGATCTGGCAATAAATCAGGTTGAAGAAAAGATTCTAACAGAATACGGTAGCCTCGTTGCTTTAGGTCAAAAGATTACCAATTGCCAACAAACACAATGCCCCCAACTGAACCAACTTCTGGATCAGCAAACAACATTATTGAACCAATATAATCAAGCAATTCGTAGCATTGAGACTAGCATTCGCGCTAATCGCTCGATCGATGACAATTATCTTGATCCTCGTAACGAGTTTGGTAGAACTGCCAGCGTGATCATTAAAGCCCAACCAGGAACAGTCCTGATCTACCCATTAGTTCTGGAAGACAAACTCTGGCTATTACTGGCAACTGACGGGGGATTACTGAAACGCTATCAGGTCAACGTTAACCAGAAGGAGTTAGGTGAAACAGTTCTGGCTCTACAAACCCTGCTCAGATCTGATCGCTCGGATGTCAACGACTTGCAGCAGGTTAGCCAAAAGCTGTACTCCTGGCTAATTCAACCTTTAGAAAAAGAACTAAAAGCGACAAGTGCAAATGGAGAACGAAAAGTCAAAAATTTAGTCTTTGCCCTCGATCGTGTCACCCGTTACATTCCTACGAGTGTGCTATTTGATGGCAAGCAATATCTCGTAGAAAACTACTCAGTGAGTACAATTCTGGGATCTAGCCAGAGTGACTGGCGCGATCAGCTTCCGCTCAATCCTGAACATGTTTCTGCTCTAGCATTAGGTGTCTCCGAAGCTTACTCAGGCTTTAGTGCATTACCCAATGTACCTGTGGAATTAGATACAGTAGTTCAAAAAGAGAAGGGCAATCCTGGAGGCATCTATCCCGGTTTGCAATTTCTCAACCATACCTTTAGTTTTGAAGCATTACGGAACAATCTTTATGGTCGGAGCATTGTTCACATTGCTACTCATGGAAAATTTGTTCCCGGTCGCGCTGAAGATTCCTATCTGCTGCTAGGGACAGGTGAAAAGTTAGCAATTCCACAAATTGAAACATTGCAAAATTTGGATGATGTGCATCTGGTTGTGTTATCTGCCTGTGAGACGGCTTTAGGAGGACCGGGAAAAGATGGTGTTGAAATTAATGGGATTAGTAGTTACTTCTTAAACCGAGGAGCCAAATCCGTCATAGCTTCTCTCTGGTTAGTGAACGATGCCAGTACATCTCTGTTAATGCGGCAGTTTTACACTAATTTAGCAGCAGGCAATATGACCAAAGCTGAAGCCTTACGACAGGCACAACTGAACTTACTCCAAGGCAACCTTGCGGCTAAAGATGCACCGCCGCGATCGGACATTGCGATGACTGTAGAACCCGGTAACCAGACAGCCGAGGCGCGATCTCCCAACTTCTCCCATCCCTACTACTGGGCACCGTTTGTTCTGATTGGCAACAGTCTGTAAGGTATCTGCATAACTACGATCGCACTTGAATGATGTGGTATTAGATCAGAAGGATTTTGGTCAGTCAAGAAACAATTGCTTCCTCGTAATCATTGCCTACAGAGAGTTTAAAGATGCCCCTGATCAATCGTCGTCACTTTTTGCAATTTGCCGGATCAACGTTAGCCAGTCTGGCTCTGAGCCATCTAGACTTGTTCCGCCAGGGTGAGCAGTACGGCAACGTTCTGGCACAGGGGACTCCGGGCAGAAAATTAGCCTTGCTAGTTGGGGTGAATGCCTATCCAGGGGAAATTCCAGACTTGAGAGGCTGTTTGACCGATGTGGAGTTGCAATGGGAACTGCTAGTGCATCGATTTGGCTTCAGCCCTAAAGACATTCTGATTGTGAGCGACAAAGAATCGGTTCAGCCCACCCGCCAGAATATCCTCCAGGCATTTGAGGAACACCTGATCCGTCAGGCGAAACCGGGAGATGTCGTCGTCTTTCACTTCTCTGGACATGGTTCCCTGGTGAATGACAAGCATGCCCTACAGGAACTGGTGGTGAACGAGAACGGCGTGAAGAAGGTAGTGCCAAATAGCAAGCGAGTAACTGGCACGATCGTTCCCAGCGATCGCCCCACCAGCCAACCACAGCAAGTCAACGATATCATGGGGCAAAGCCTATTTCTCCTGATGCAAGCTTTGCAGACAGAGAACGTCACGCTGGTCTTAGATAGCTGTCACTCCGGCGGGGGCACTCGCGGCAATCTCCTGTTCCGGGCGGTATCCCCTCGACTGGATAATCGAGATATTTTTAACCCCAGTCCGGCAGAATTGGCGTTTCAAGAGCGCTGGATGAAGGACTTGAACTTAACCGTCGATGATTTGAACAAACGGCGGCAACGGGGGATTGCTAAAGGGGTGGCGATCGGGTCTGCCCAGTATGACCAATTAGCCGCCGATGCCCCCTTCGATGACGAATCCTTCTACGCGGGAGCCTTCACCTACCTGCTGACCCGCTACCTTTGGCAACAGTCGGTGGATGAGTCAATTGGTACTGTATTCGTTAACCTGGCACGCAGTACACGGGATGTTGCCAACCGCTCTGGCGTGAACCAGGAACCGATCTATGCCGCCAATCCAGACCGCAACAGTCAAAAGCCCGCCTACTTTCTGCAACCACCCACACCCTTTGCCGAAGCGGTCGTGCGATCGGTCAGCCCAGGCGGGGAAATTCGTTACTGGCTGGGGGGCATTTCATCCATCAGCCTGAATGCCAATCAGAGCGGTTCCCTTTTTAGTGTGATTGATCGGACAGGCAAGGAAGTGGCTCAGATTGAGCAGACCCATCGACGCGGGTTAGTGGCAACGGGCAAGGTGAAATCCGGTCAGCTGACGGATATCCAGATCGGTAGCCTGCTGCGAGAACGGGTGCGGGGTCTACCCGCAGATTTGAAGCTGCGAGTGGGACTCGACCCATCCCTGGGAAAAGATTTGGCACGGGTGAAAGCCACTTTGCAACGCCTGGATCGCCTTGAAGTGGTCGGGTCTGACCAGACAATGAACTATCGGCTGGGACGCATGACGGCGACCTATCAGAATCAGTCCCGCCAGCGGGGTATAGCAACCCTACCTGAAGTCGGCAGTATGGGACTGTTTACAGGGGATCTGCGCCCCCTAGTCGCCACCTTTGATGTCCCGGAGGAACCCCTTGAGGTTGCGATCGCCCGCTTAGCACCGCGCTTGAAGTCGTTTCTAGCCGCAGAGGTGCTGAAGGCAATCGGAGGAGCCGATTTAATTAAAGGTGGACAATCGAGCCAACTGAAGGTAGATGTGCGATCGACGGGGAAAACGGGACGACAGGTTGCTCCTAACCGTTTTATACCGGGAACCCAGATTCAAGTTCAGCTACAAAACACCAGCGATCGCGATCTATTTGTGTCGGTGATTTCCATTGGGGATGCGGGTAGAATGCGGGTGTTATTTCCCTACGTTGATTTTGCCGAAGGTCGCGAACGGATTGCGAAGGGTCAAACCCTAGTGGTTCCCGAAGCGGGGGTAAACTTTACTCTCGGTTCACCGGGGGCGCTGGAAATTATGGTGCTGTCCAGTCCAGAATCTTTACGAGATGCCCTGAAAGCGTTGAAGGAAATTGGGGCGCGGGGAAGGGGCGTTTCTTCCAGCCGGAGCGTTTCCCCGGAACCCTTTCAGGGTGAAGAAGCCGTTGATGTGATCGGGGCATTGCTCGGTAATATCGACCAAAACACTCGATCAGACATTGCCATGAACAGGGATGTGCAGGCGGTTGATGCCAACCGCTATGCTGTTATTTCAACCACGATCGAAGTTGTAGCGGGATGACCGATGATGGGGCGATCGCTGAACGGACTGTCTAATTTTCAGTTGATTTCATTTCAGCGTCCTGTGGCTCATATTCATGGTATGCATGCTTCTGAGCCGAATTTCTTCGGACTCCCGCAGCAGTTAGTGGCTGATTGCACGTACCAGATCTAATGCCGTAGCGTAAATCATCGTTGTCTGGTTAAAACTGTAATGAGAACGAACCAATCACAGTCAACGGTTCTCCGGGTTCAATCCCCGTATCGTTGCCAGACAAGGCTCTGATGTAATTGGCATTGGCAAGATTGCGAATATTTACGGCAAAGCGATAGTTATCCCGCCGGTAAAAGATCGCGGCATTACCAATCAGGTAATCACCAACCTGAAAGTTATTTGCCAAATTCCCAAAGCGATTACTCACATACTCAAACCCTGCCCCAAATCCCAAACCTTTCAAGCTACCTTGCTGAATTTCATAGGTTGTCCACAAACTGGCTTTATGTTTTGGCACACCAAACAATGTGTTACCAATCACCGTTTCATTCGTATCTTCCTTTACTTCAGCATCCGTGTAAGCATAGGTGCCAATAATCTTCCAACCCGGTAATATTTCTCCAGCGATATCTAGCTCAACCCCCTGACTCTTTTGCTCTCCAATGGCGGTTGAAAACAGGGGATTGTCTGGATCAGCGACCGCGACATTTTTCTTCGTGATATTGAAGTAGGTTAAGGTAGCCAGCAGTCTCTGATTAAACAGTTCTGTTTTCACACCCACTTCAAACCCTTCGCCTTTTTCTGGTTCTAGTACCGAGCCACTCGCGGTTATCGCCGTATTGGGCCGGAAGGATTGGGAATAATTTGCGAACACAGCCAACTCTGGGATGGGACGATACAGTAAACCAACCCGGGGAGTCAGCGCGTCATTCGTTTGTTCGGATTCGCTTTCATTGGTAAAGGCAGTTGCAATATTCGTGACTTTTTGCTTGATGGTGTCATAACGTAACCCTGCTACCAGAATTAAATTATCCAGCAGATAAACCTGATCTTGAAGATAAATCCCTAAACGGTTGGCAGTGGTTCGGGTGTCGCCAAAGGGCGGTAGAGCAGAACGATCGGGTTTAGGAAAGAGATCATAATTGGGCGCAAAAATATTGAGCGGAACGGGACGACCAAAGAGGGTGGAAATTCTGGAGTCACTACGGTTTAGATCAACCCCTGCCAGGAGAGTATGTCTGATGGCTCCAGTAGAAAAATTACCCACAACATTAGTGAAGAGGGAATAGGAGCGATCGGTTCCGTCTTGATCGGCATAGAACCGCAGAATATTGTCGCCACTGACGGCAAATGGCAAAGCTAAAACGCTGTAATTGTAGTCATAGCTGAGGTAACGGAAGCTGTTACGAATCTTCCAGTTATCGCTGAAGCGGTGTTCAAAACTGTAGCCTGTACTCAAGTAGTTAGTGGTGACTGAGTCATCAGGATGATTGGCAACAAATTCGCGTGAAACTGGAGCTACACCATTGCCATAGCGAGTAATACCAAAATCGGCGGCACTTTGTTGGCGAATGTACTCCAGATTGAACGTAATATCTGTGCGATCGCCAATTTTCCAGGTTAACGCTGGAGCCAGTAACAGACGATTTGTATCCGAGTTAAAATCCCGGAAGGGTTTTTCATGCTGGAATAGTAAGTTGAGGCGATAGAGCAGATCACCATTAGCCGTTAAAGGACCTGTAACATCTAAACGAGGTCGGAGTAATTCGCGATTACCAAGCTGAAACTCTGCTTCATGAAAGGGTTCAGCCAAGGGCTGTTTAGAAACTAAATTAATCACTCCCCCAGGTTCAATCTGCCCATAGAGAATCGAAGCAGGTCCCTTCAAAACCTCGACCTGTTGCAAATTGGCAATTTCTGGAATGGCTTGAAAATTTCCATAGAGTCGATAGCCATCCCTCAGCACAGGCACACGACTCCCAAACGAGTTGCCAAAGCCCCGAATACTGAAAGCCGCTTCGCGTCCTCCGCTGGTTCCCGCAGAAGTCACACCACTAATGTTGGTAACGGCATCTTCAATCCGGATCACCTGCTGATCACGCAGAACTTCCTGGGGTACCACCTGAACGGAAAAAGGAGTTTCTAGGATGGGGGTATCGGTTCCAGTTCCGGTTGAAGCATTAGGAACCCGATAGGGCGTTAGACGATCGCCCGTAACAATGAGTTCCTCTTCCTCGGCTTCTGCATCCTCCGGCACTACTGCGGTCGGACTGAGTTGAGATTGTACGCTGACAACCGGAGCCTCGGTTTCACCGATTACCCGCACTTGCAGACGATTATTATCCCCTTGCGTTACCGTGATCGATTGAATGCCTACCGCAGGATTACTGCTTTGGAATGCTTGGCGATCGGGCAGAGATAATACGGCATCATCGATTTCAGCAATGAATGTATTCGCTTCCAGGCGGGTTTCTGGTTGCAAAATCACATCCTGGTCAGTTTCCAGAATCACTTGAATGCCTGCGTCCGTAGCATTAACTCGTATTCCTGTCACCTGCACCACTGCCCTCTGCTGGGTCTGTGTCAACAAGTCAGCTGCCTGGGTGCGAGGTGGCTGCAAGTCCCGCAGATAAATGCCTTCAGACTGTGTGGGTAGCCGATGTTCGGTGGCATAACTGATATGACCTGAACCCACCGCGATCGTGCCTGCTAATCCTAGAGCAGTTGCTAATTGATACCTTTTCATCCCATTCCTTAAACAACGATTAGTAAACCAATCACATCTATGCGATTTCTTTCAGCTATGCCAGTTCCATTGCAAACTAATTTGTTGTCTTTACTGCATCCGTTCCGGGGACTCAGATATAAACTTCATAGCTGCTGTTGAATCCACTGCCGAGCTTCCATACAGGTCATAAAGACCTGACCCGGACAACCAAAGATTGCCGTAATCGTTTTGGCAGCGCTTCTCTGCCGTTCGGGTGGAATCTCAGGCAGATCCATAACCAGAGCCAAACCGACACAGAATTGCCTGATTTTGGCTTTATGCTGTTTTGCCCACTGCATTGTCAATCGATGCACGGCTTCAGTTTGAGCCGGATCAGGTTCATGCGACTCTACTGTAGTGGGTTGGGCATGGGATTGATGCATAATAATGCCAAATTTATGCTCCTGAGCCAGCCAATCAGCGAATCGAGTTAAATAGTTGGTTGTCTCTGCTAGAGTTGCCACATTTTCCAGTTGAATCAAAACGATCGGATAGGTTTCCTCATGAATTGTCAGCATCATTCATCACCCTAAAGCGCATTCACGGTTGAGGAGTTAGAAGCATTAGAAGTCTCTAAATAGCGAGCAATTAATAAAACACAAATACCAATGATGACAGCACTGATAATAAAAACGCCCCGATAACCGATCGCAGTTGCTATGGCTCCACTTGCGATCGCGGCGGGCAAACTTCCCATCGTATTCAAAGACGCTTGAATAGCATAATCAGTCGCCGCACTTTGGGGATTACTTTTATCCATCATGATCGTAAATGCAGTTGTCACAACTATACCCAATGAAAAAGATGTCGCTCCGACAATCCCATACAGCACAGGTAATTGGGTGAAGCCAAAGGTAGGTAACAGATAAGCCAGAATGCCGATTACCGAAAGACTACTGGCAATCAGCAGCGATCGCTGTCGCCCCCAGGATGGGATCAACCAGCCAGCCA
This sequence comes from Pantanalinema rosaneae CENA516, assembly GCF_050753385.1. Taxonomy (NCBI): domain Bacteria; kingdom Bacillati; phylum Cyanobacteriota; class Cyanophyceae; order Leptolyngbyales; family Leptolyngbyaceae; genus Pantanalinema; species Pantanalinema rosaneae. The sequence goes on along the minus strand of NZ_JBLZFZ010000014.1, from coordinate 24,507 downwards.
TCAGTGAGCCGAAAATCACTGCAATGGTTCCTAAAATTCCCAACAGCCAACCGACCTCTGCCAAAGATAACCCTAAGTCAACCAGCAGTGGACGAAACATGGTAATCGCAAAACTGTAGCCAAAGTTGTAGAGCAACAAGATGGATAACCAAACCTTCATACCCGGGCGCTGGCAAAACTGAAGAAAAATTCTGAAGTAGTTTCGCAGGGGATGGCGGGTTTTGCGGGAGGGCTGGCGGGCTGGTCTAGGCTGTTCCTGATGCAGCAACACGGGAATCAATGCCACCAGCATCAGTCCAGATAATGTCAGTAAACTAAATCTCCAGCCCCAACGACTGAGCAGAATTAGCATTCCCCCGCCGCCAATCATGCTGCCCAGGGAACCGCCAATGCTCTGAACTGCGTTGCCCCATCCCCGTTCGTGAGGGGCTAATAATCCCAACGCTAACGCATCGGTGGCAATATCCTGACTGGCGCACCCGATCGCGATCAGCATCATGCTGATCAGGACGATCGGTAACTGAGTTTCGACATTTAGCCAGCTACAACATGCCGTCACCAGGGCGACAAGGGATTGCAGCGCAATAATCCAAAAGCGATAGTGTCCCAGTGCCGTAACGCTGTAGCGATCGATCAAAGGCGACCAGAGAAACTTGAGCGTAATTGGCAGGATAACCAGGGGGAGTAACCCAATGGCAGTCAATGATAATCCTTCCTGGCGTAAAACGACGGGCAATGCCTGATAAAGGAATAGAAACGGCATTGATTGGGAAAGGTACAGACTGCCGAGTAATCCTAACTTGTCGAAACTTCGAGGCTGAATCACAAAGTTAACCCGAGTAAATATTAGACCCTACACAGCAACAGGGAACACCAATGTTATCAAGTTAGCTGCAAATAATTCTTAATTAGGCTAGCGTGATTCGGAGGCGCTGAAAAGGGAAGGATGTTCTTAAAACGGAATCTTTTGTTCTTAAAACGGAATCTTTTATTGTTCAAACGGAATTTTTCCGCCGTTGCATGACATATTGATTGGGTCCCACACCAAACTGTTTGCGAAATGCGGTATAGAACGAACTGCGGCTGGTATACCCCACGGCGGCGGCGACCTGGTTGACGGTCATCTCGCCAGTCTCTAAGAGTTGCTGTGCCTGGTGCATGCGATCGTGGTACAGGCATTCAAAAGCCGTCATCCCAAACACCTTGCGAAACCCCCGCTTGAGAGTGCAATCATTCAGTCCGACCTGTCGTGCCAGAGCCATCAAGGAGGGAGGTTGGTTTAGCTGATGGCGCAGGATTGCCCGAGCTTGATGAATTTTCTCGATGTCTTCTGATGACAAAGCCCGGGCGGGCAAGAGCGATTGACTCAGTTGGGCGATTTGCTCAAACCGGAGGACAATTAACTCCAAAGCCTTACTTTCTAAATAGAGTTGTCTGGGTTTGCCTTGATAGGGACAATTTAGAATTTGATTGAGGATAATTTGCATGGCTGAAGTGGTTTTGCCAGTCAGAACCGGTTCAAACTCCAGCCAGGCTTCAGACAGATCCGGCGGTTCAGCCAACTGGGTCAGATCAGGCGACGGAGCAGGTTGTGTAGTAGGGTGTAATAACCGTGGCGGGGTAAGCGGCGGGTTGACCCCCCGATCGCCAAACCATTCATGCCCAAGCTGTTGCCAATAATCGGTGGCTAATTGTCTCAGCCGAGGGGAAAATTGTTCCAACAGCCCATAGAAGTAAGACTCCAGACGGGGTGGTGTCACAAAGACTTCTACCCATAAATGGCGCTGTCCAGCCGGCAAATGCAGCGGTTTGCTGTTGCCCAAATGCAGAATCGTTAAATTTGTACTGGCATGACAACCGATCAGGCAAAACTCAAACTCTAGAGAAGGACGAAATAAGGCAACGGTTTTGCAGAGATCCTGGGTGAGTTCACAATCGACGATCACCAGCGACAGCCCAGCAGCCAGGCCAATCTCCTGAATATATCCCTGACCCGATGCCGCCGCCACCTGCCACACGCGATCGCTGGGGGCATTGTGGAAGAGGTGCAACTCTGCGGAATGACTGAGGGCAAAGAGTGGCTCTATTTGATCTAAACAAAGTGCTGTCATGGGTGGGATTTATTGCTGGTTCGCTTGCCAAAGTTGAAGATGATGTAATAAGCTCTTCGTTAGATTATCAAAAAATATTCTCAATAACCAGATCGACTGGGAGTAATGGGTCGATTCCAAGTTTTTTGACCACAAAGCGGTAAGTCTGATCGCTGGGTTCAATCTGATCAGAGCCGCGATCGCCTGCCAGAACGGGGCGATCGTGGGCGATCGGAAAACCAGGACGATCGCCCGCATTTTACCTACCCTGAGCAACAGGGGTGACCGATCTAAACAAACAATCCGATGGGAGGAAATAAATTGACCGGTTCAGCCACAATGAAGACACTGAAGACCGTTTTGAGTGATTTAGGCATTCCTGAAACGGCGCTCCATGAAGAAACCTATCTGTATGGAGATTTAGGTCTGGATTCTGTAGAGACTGTCAAACTGGCACTGGAGTTAAAGCGGCGGCTGGGCATCGACCTACCATTGGGCAGCCGCCATGATCTTTCCTTGAGGGACATTTGTCAGCAGGCAGAGGCGTTGTTGTCTGCCCAATCCCCTTGAGGTTGAGGCGTAGTTTAGGAATTGCTAAAGGAAATGAGGATGGAGAGTATTTCTGCACAGTTGCCGGACACCTTGAATGTGGCAGCTTATTTTCTCGAACGTAACCTGACCCAGCAACGGGGCGATCGCATCGCTTACTATTACCGCGATCAATCCTATACCTACGCCCAGGTAGCCAGTTGGGTTAAGCGTACCGCCAGCCTGTTGACTGACCTGGGATTGGAGCGGGAAAATCGCATCGCGCTGCTGTTACCCGATACCCCAGAATTTGTGTTTACCTTTTGGGGAGCAATCTGGTCAGGGTGTGTCCCCGTCCCCATCAATACAACCTGTAGCCTGGACGATATTCACTATATTCTGCAAGATTGTCGTGCCAAAATTCTGGTGACAACCCAGGCATGGCTAGAAAAGTTATCCCCCATTCCATCACCGTTTCTTCGCCAGGTGGTGCTGCTGGATGGTGAACAACGCTTGATGGCATTACTGGCTCAACAACAGGAGCAACATGTTTGGGCGGCAACCGATCGGGAGGAACCGGCATTCTGGCTGTATACCTCTGGTAGCACCGGGCGACCCAAAGGAGCCATTCACCTGCATCAAAGTATGGTGGTATGTGCTGAGCGGTATGGCAAAGCTGTTCTTAACTTACAAGCTGATGACATTCTCTATTCCGTGGCAAAAATGCCCTTTGCCTATGGTTTAGGCAACACGTTATATTTCCCAATGGCAGTAGGGGCAGCAGCCATTCTCTCTGACGCGGCAAATGCGTTTGATATTATTACCGATATTCAGACCTATCAACCCACCGTTTTCTTTGGGATTCCGGGAGTGTATGCAGCAATTCTATCTGCCCAAGAGATTGCTCCCTTGAATGCCGCTTCTCTACGCCTCTGTGTATCGGCGGCGGAACAACTGCCTAAAACGATCTGGCAAAAGTGGCGAGATCAATACGGTATAGAGATTTGTGAGGGCATTGGCACAACGGAATTGCTACATATTTTTCTATCCAATCGTCCAGGGGAGTGTTGTCCAGGGAGTTCGGGTCGTCCAGTTCCCGGCTATGACGTTGAGGTGCTGGATGCCCAGGGCAACCCTACGCCCCCTGGTGCGATCGGGGTGCTCCAGGTGCGGGGAGAGAGCCTGATGTTAGGGTACTGGAACCGTCTATCCGCTACACGACAGGCGTTATGCGGCACTGCCATGCGCACTGGAGACAAGTATGTCAAAGATGCCGAGGGCTACTTCTGGTTCATGGGACGCAATGATGACTGTTTTAAGGTGAATGGGATGTGGGTGGCTCCCTTGGAAGTAGAAGATGTGTTACTTCAGCATGAAAGTGTGTTGGATGCTGCCGTTATGCCCAGTGCTGAACCAGGAGCGACCCTGACCCAGATTGTTGCCTACATCAGCCTCAAACCAGACGTTGCCCCTTCGGTTGAGTTGGAACATCAAATTCGTCAACTCGCCAAGTCACAATTACCACACTTTAAAGCGCCCAATCGCATTCACTTTCTGACTGCTTTGCCACGCACCCCAACGGGCAAAATCCACCGTCAGGCTCTGTTGGCTCAAAGTTGTTGAACCAATGCCATTGTTGAACTTCCAATTCCTTCACGCAGGTATTTCTTATGTATCAGATTGCCACCTCTCCACTGGTTTATCACGAGTTGTTTGTGCCAATTCAAAAAGACCCCCAGTGCATCCTACAGAATTTACTAGAGATGGGGTTGTTTTCTAGCTATATGCTTTATCGCAGCGAACAAGGAACCCGAATTGCTGGTAATGCTCTGGGTCGAATTACCGTTAGTGTTGAAACCGTCCGGGTTGATTGTTTGGGAGCAACCCAGTCTTACCCGATCGCCGATCCCCTAAAGCAGGTAGAGTCAGCATTAGCCACGTTACCGATCGAAGATTGGACGGCCTATGGCTATGTCAGCTTTGATGTGGCTCGCTTTTACTATCCCTATACCAAAGCCATGCCGCAGCCACTCCTGCACCTGTTCATTCCTGAAACAGAACTGCATATCACGGCAAAAGGGATTCGGATTCGCAGCGTTAAGTCACTACCCAAAATTCTGGAAGCCCTATCCCTCGATCGCCCATTGCGCGAGTACACCGCCACACCGCCTGTAGTCGATTTTAGTGATCGCGACTATTATCAAACTCAAGTTCAGCACTTAATTCAAGCAATTCAAGCGGGTGATTTACACAAAGCCATTCTGTCTCGATCGGTCACTCTACCAGGAGAGATGGATGTCTTGGGCACCTATTGTCTGGGTGCTAACAGCAATCCGACAGTGCGATCGTATTGTTTCCAGTTAGACGATGTCGCTGCCGTTGGCTTCAGTCCAGAGATTTTGATGACCGTGGATGCCGAGCGCTTTGTGATCACGAATCCTCTAGCGGGAACTCGCCCTCGTTCCGATAACCCAGAACAAGACCAGCAATGGCATCATGAGTTATTTACGGATGCGAAAGAGGTGAAAGAACATGCCCTCTCAATCTGGTTGGCTCAAGCAGAAATGTCTACTTTTTGTGTGCCGGATACCGTCCGGGTGTTTGACTTTATGCAGGTCAAGCCTTACCGATGTGTGCAACATCTTTCATCGCGTGTGGGCGGAGAACTGCAACCCGGAAAAACCCTCTGGGATGCCCTGAAGGTTTTACTTCCTGGCATCACCGTCTCTGGCATTGACAAGCAGCAGGCATTAACCTGGATCGATCGCTTGGAAACGTCTCCCCGAGGCATTTATGCCGGAGGAATTGGCTGGATTAATCAACAGGGAATTGCAGATTTTGCGATCGCCATTCGTTCAGCCTATCAGTATGGTGATTCGATTCATTTCAATGCTGGAGCAGGAATTGTCGCAGAATCAATTCCACACAATGAGTATCTGGAGTCGGTGAATAAAATGAATACAATGTTGACTAATCTGGTGTTAAAACCATAACTTCTTGAGGTTGAGTCATAAACCAAACCACTCTACGCTTCTAGTGCAGAGTGGTTTATTGGTTCACTTAGCTGATCAGACTATTCGCGATCGTGATCTGGTAGTAAATCTTCCACCTGACGAATTGCCGGAATCAGATAACCACTAACCCCAAGCAGAATCATCCAGATTGCCGCCAGAATCACCAATAGTGCAATCCCTGCTCCTGTCCCCGTACCCACCAACGGCACAACCATGCGGGACAGCCATCCTCCAGAACTGATCATCGGTTCAAATACGCGATCGGCGAGTGGCCCTGCTATCAAGCTAGCCATAGCTCCAACCGTTAAACCCAGCGTATGGGCAGCCGCTAATACCCGTCCCTGAACCTCTGGCGCAACTTTGGCATACCAGATGGCATAACTGGAACTAAATGTCAGGGGAATATTAAAGGCGGAGAAAAATTGCGCTCCCATCCAGAGCCAGGGAACACGCCCCAAGCCTAAGAGGATGCCACCAATTCCTGCCCCCATAAATCCCAGTAACATGCCATAGATGCGGCGCTGGAACCCACCCAAAATACTCAGGCTCACTCCACCAACTACGCCCCCTACCCCAGCGGCAATCACCACCCGACTCAGCAACTGAGCATCCCCATTGGTTCGAGCCAGCACTAGCGGTTGGTATAAGGTGTCGCTCATCTGGCGGGCAAACAGAAATAAGCAGAAAATTACGGTGATTGCCAGGAGGCTGGGTCTGGAGAGAATGTAATGCAGTCCCCAGGAAAGTTGTTTCCAGATGGTTTTTCCAGTGAGTTGTTCTGTTTCCGCCGGACGGGGTTGGGGAATCTGGATCAACCATACGGTCGTAACGCCGATCGCAAAGGTTGCCAGATCAATCAACATAATCCCGATCAACCCGATCGTGGAGTAAAGGCTCCCCACTAAAGCTGGAGCGAGAATAGCAGAACTGTACTCTACCAGCGATCGCATACTGCTGACGCGGGTATACTGCTGCTTGGACACCATTAACGGAATCGAGGCGATATACGCCAGTCCTTGAATCTGGCCGAAGCCGCCATAGGCAATGGCTAAACCATAGAGATGCCAGAGTTGTAATTGATCTGTGATGTAAAGTAGCCCGATCGCGATCGTACAAATCGCCACACTGGCATCACTGAACATGATTAAGAATTTGCGGTTGCAGCGATCGATGACCAGCCCTGCAAACACACCCACTAAAATTTGGGGCAATTGAAAAAAGAAACTCAGCAGTGCGATCGCGGTCGTCTCCTGAGTCAGTTGCCAGATCCAGATGGTAAGGGCAAATTGGGTCATTGCAGTACCAATGGCAGATGCCATCTGACCGCTCCAGAGCATCGTGAAAGTTCGCACAGTAGGTTTCAGAAAATAGGAGGATATAAGGAAGCAAGAATCAATCACAATGATGCGATAGCAATGACTTAACAGTTAAACGGCTCAACTGCGATCGCGAACAAGGTTGTGATGTTACTGATGTTGCAAATTCAAGCTAATCAGTGACTCTATACAAAATGATTGTGGACTAATTAACTAGGGTACTTGGAGTTGACTGCAAAGTTCACTTAAAAATTCTATCGTTTTAGCTTGTGTATTTGAAAATGTTTGTGGTACTTTTAAAAAGTCAGCTTCTTGAGAATTAGATGCAATAACATCTGGGTATTGCCAAAGTGTTAACCCAAGAAGAATTCAAGCTTTAAACCATGTCTCATGATCAAGCAGTCAGTCGGTATTCGCTCACTGGCAGTGGGGTTTCCCCGGACTATTCGTGCCAATCAGTATTGGCTAGATCAGTTTGCTAATCCATCTGTAGCGATCGCGCAACGACCCGCCAGACACCATCAGGCAATTGAATCTAGCGCTGATCAAATAAGTTCTACCCAAAACGGCATTGATCTCTGGTTGCAGGAAGTTACCCCGTACCTGGCAGATCCATTTCGCGGCAGTGTGGAACGTCGAGTGTTGTTACCTGATGAATCATCTCTGATGCTGGAGTGTCAGGCGGCACAGTCAGCCCTGAAGGCAGCAAACCTGTCGCCCCAAGAGATTGATTTGGCGATCGTTGCCTCTCTGTTTCCTGATACCGTCGGGCCTGGTGCAGCCGCTTATGTTGCCCGTGAATTAGGCTTATCCTGCCCTGCCTGGAATCTGGAATCTACCTGTGCCAGCGCTTTAATTGCGCTACAGACTGCCCAGGCTTTGGTGCAAAACGGCACCTATCGCACCGTCCTAATTGTGGTGTCGCACATTGGCTCACGGGCCGTTAACGAAGCTGATACGCTTTCATGGTCATTGGGTGATGGGGCAGGAGCGTTGGTCGTTGGTTCTGTTCCCGGCGATCGCGGCATCCTCAGCACTCACATTATGCCAACCACAGCCACATGTGGTGCTTATGTGCATGAGATGGTGATTGATCAGGCGGGTCAACCTCGCATCCGAACTCGCACCGGGGAGAAGATCAGTACACTTGCTGAAACGGCTGTGGATGCAGTGCGTCACTGTTGTCAGACGGCGATACAAGCCGCAGGAGTGACCCTCGATCAAATTGCCTGCTTTGCCATCAATACTCCTACTGCCTGGTATGCCAGCGTCTGCGCTAAAGCGTTGGGCATCGATCCAGCCCGAGTGATCAATCTCTATCCCCTGTACGCCAACATTGGGCCGGTATTTCCGATCGCCAATTTGCATCATGCCGCAACCATCGGCAAACTGCATGACGATGATTTGGTGTTAGTGTACGCAAATGGTGCGGCAGCGACGGCGGCAGCAATGGTGATGCGATGGGGAGAGGTGGCTTTGGGATCATCTCTGACGCAACCATGCCAGCGATCGCAAAACGCAGAGCCATTACATTTGGCAACACCAATATCCCATTTGAATGCGTCTGGTACGGAAGAAAGTAGACCAACGGATTTGCGATCGCAATTACTCACCACTCCTCTCCCCGATCGTCGCCCTCTACTGGAAACCTATTTACTGGCATGGTTCGCCAACGCCCGCCAACTTTCTCCAGATCAAATTCATGTCCAATTATTATTGACCACTCTGTTAGATTCCTTACTGGCGATCGTGCTGCGGCATCAGCTTGAAACTGATTTGCAAATACAAGTCCCTATGGAGCAGTTTTTTGGTGATCAGACGATTTCAGATTTAATGGAATTTCTGCTTCAGCAACTCATGGTTTCAGCATTGGTTAGTGCTGATGCAACAAAATTCGCGCCTGATGATGCCATTGAGTGGGAAAGCATTAGTCTGTAAGGCAGTCGATAGGCGGGTAACTCATCTTACAGCAGTTTTCGCCCCCCTAGCCCCCCAATTTTGGGGGGAACAGGAGCCAAAGTCCCCCAGAATTGGGGGATTGAGGGGGCTGACCGAATTGACAAGTGTGGTGCATTCATTTGAGAACGGCTGTAATCAGAGTAATTCATTGACCACAGAAACTTGCGAACTGATATTGAGCCAATTCAGCCCACGGTATTGAACTTGAATATGGATTTACATTCACTTCTAACTACACTTTCTCACCAGGGAATTAAACTATCAGCCGATGGTGACTCTCTCCAGGTTGATGCTCCTAAAGGTGCTTTAACCCTCGAACTACGAGATTTGCTAGTACAGCAAAAGACGGAGATTTTAACTCTACTCCGCCAGCATCGGGTGAGTGCCTCTGTGAATGATCTACCAATGATCATTCCGGATCCCGCATCACGGTTTGAGCCATTCCCACTGACCGATATGCAGCACGCTTTTTGGATCGGGCGCAGTGGTGTGTTGGACTTGGGGAATGTTTCTAATCACGGCTATTACGAAATTGAGGGAAACAATTTGGATCTGGAGCGGCTAAACTCCACGCTCCAACAATTAATTGCGCGACATGATATGCTGCGGGCGATCGTGTTGCCCGATGGACGACAACAAATTCTGCCAGAAGTACCACCGTACCAGATGAAGGTTGTGGATTTGCGGGGGCAAGATGCAGAAACAGTCAGCGCTCAACTGGCAGAAATTCGGCAAGAACTGTCCCATCAGGTGCTACCCGCCGATCGCTATCCATTGTTTGAATTCCGAGCGACTCAGTTAGATGGCGATCGGGTGCGGTTGCATGTCAGTTATGATCTGCTGGTATTTGATGCCTGGAGTTTGTTTCGCCTGTTTGAAGAGTGGTTTCAACTGTATCAAGATCCCGATTGCCCTTTGCCAGCTTTGGAACTTTCGTTTCGGGATTATGTGCTGGCAGAGCAGTCTTTACCGCAAACCGAACTGTATCAGCGATCGCAGACCTATTGGTTAAACCGGATCGACTCATTACCACCGGCTCCAGATCTACCCCTGGCTAAAAATCCGCAACAACTACAACAGCACCAGTGCCGCCGCTATGACGGACGCATGGAACCTGCCATCTGGCAAACACTCAAGCAAAAGGCAATGCAGGCAGGGCTAACTCCATCTGGGTTGTTACTGGCTGCCTTTGCCGAAGTCATCACTTTGTGGAGCCAGAATCCCCAATTCACGTTGAATCTGGCGTTATTTAATCGCTTACCCCTACATCCCCAGGTGAATCACATTCTGGGTGATTTTACTTCTGTCACTTTGTTAGCCGTCGATAACTCTCAGGCTGAATCGTTCCGCGATCGAGCGTTGCGAATTCAACAACAACTCTGGCAGGATTTAGAACATCGTTACTTTAGCGGTGTGCGAGTTACCCGCGAATTAACTCGGCGTAAAGGACTTGCCCCCAATGCCATGCCGGTCATCTTTACCAGTACCTTAGGCTTCGCTGGCATGGGACAGGACACCTTAACCTTCAGTCATTTTGGTGAATTAGTTTACGGCATTAGCCAAGCCTCACAAGCCTGGATGGATATTCAAGTTTGGGAAGAGCAGGATACCTTAAGCTTCAATTGGGATGTCGTCGAAGAACTATTCCCAGAGGGGCTGATTGCCGACATGTTTGAGAGCTACTGTCGCTTGCTCAATCAACTTGCCACGTCGGATGCCAGTTGGACAGCCAGCCATCCTGCCCTGTTACCTCCGGCTCAACTGGCTCAACGTCAGGCAGTGAACGCCACGGATGCTCCGATTCCAAAGGTTTTGCTCCACGAACTATTTTTAGCCCAGGTTCAACAACACCCCGATCGCCCAGCCGTAATCACGTCGCAACGAACCCTGACCTATCAGACGCTATGCGATCGGGCTTGTCAGGTGGGACACCGCTTGCGGCAGTTAGGAGCAACGCCGAATCATCTCATTGGTGTGGTGATGGACAAAGGCTGGGAACAGGTGGTTGCGGTTCTGGGAATTTTGATGTCTGGGGCAGCCTATGTCCCGATCGCCCCAGATTTGCCAGCAGAACGGTTTCAGTATTTACTTCAGCACAGTCAAGTCAAGCTGGTTCTGACACAATCCTGGTTAGATCAAACCCTGCCCTGGAGCGAGGATATCCAGCGTTTGTGTGTAGATGGCACAGAGTTGGCTACCGAGCCACAACACCGCTTAGAACCAGTACAAACTCCGGATGATCTGGCGTATGTCATTTATACCTCTGGCTCTACTGGATTGCCCAAAGGCGTGATGATTACCCACCGGAATGTTGCCAATGTGGTGATTTACACGAATCAACGGTTTCAGGTCAGTTCTGACGATCGTGCGTTGGCGTTAACCGCGTTGAACCATGACTTGTCGGTTTATGACCTGTTTGGCTTGCTGGCGGCTGGCGGTGCGATCGTCATGCCCGATGCCTGTTTGGTGAAAAGTCCCCAGCATTGGACAAAGTTAATCCAGCAGGAACAGGTGACGATCTGGAATTCGGTGCCAGCGATGATGGAAATGTGGGTCAACACGACATTCGCAGATCATGAATGGGATCCCAAATCAGACTTCTCCAGTTTACGCTTGGCAATTTTGGGCGGCGATTGGCTACCGCTTTCTCTCCCCGATCGCCTGCGAACGTTAGTACCAAACATTCAATTACTCAGCATTGGGGGGCCGACGGAAACCACGATCTGGAATATTGGCTATGAGGTAGGGGACGTTGATCCGACCTGGAAAAGTATTCCCTATGGACAGCCAATGGCAAATGCCAGATATTTCATTTTGAATCAGGCGTTAACCGATTGTCCGGTTTGGGTTCCTGGGCAAATGTATTGTGCCGGGGTACAGTTGGCAAAAGGTTACTGGCGAGACCCGGAAAAAACGACTGCCAGTTTCATGATCCATCCCCATACCGGGGAACGGTTGTACCGAACTGGCGATCGTGGTCGCTATCTGCCCGATGGCACGATTGAATTTTTAGGGCGAGTGGATTTCCAAATTAAGTTGCGTGGTTATCGCATTGAAGCGGGAGAAATTGAGTCTGCGTTAGTGCAACATCCAAATGTAAAAGCCGCTGTTGTTAAGGTGGTTGGAGAACATCAGCAAGCGCAACTGGTGGCTTATCTGGTATCGAGTGCAACAAAGTTACCAACCGTTGCAGAATTGACTCAATTCCTCAGCCACAAATTGCCGGATTACATGCTGCCAGCTCGTTTCCTGTTTTTGGAGGCATTGCCCCTATCTGCCAATGGCAAAGTCGATCGTCAGGCACTTCCCACTCAGGATAGCCAATTCCAAACACGAATCACGGGATACACAGCCCCTCAGAACGAGATTGAGCGCACGATCGCCACTGTCTTTCAAGAAGTGCTGGCCGTTGAAACCGTGGGAGTGACAGATAATTTCTTTGATTTGGGCGCAAATTCTCTGTTGATGACGCTGGTTTACCGCCAGTTGGGTACTGTGTTGCCGCAGGAAATGAAAGCAATTTCCCTGGTTGACTTATTTCGGTATCCGACTGTGAGAGCGTTGGCACAACAGCTAACTCAAGCACTACAGGACAACGACTCAGAACTGCAACGGATTGAGACTGCCCAGAAATTGAACCAGGGCAAACAGCGGCTCAAGCAACGCTTCCAGAAATCAAGACTGGCTTAGAGGAAATCAGTATTATGAGTACCAATCAAACGGGTTTGGAAATTGCGATCGTCGGTCTGGCAGGGCGATTTCCAGGAGGAGACAGGATTGATGATTTTTGGCACAACTTAAAGACAGGGACAGAGTTAGTCACAGCGTTCTCCCAGCCCGTTTCCGAGGGCGATGCCAGGGGTTCATCGACCTCTCCAGCGATCGTTCGTGCCGGGGCAGTCTTACAGAATGTCGATCAATTTGACGCTGCCTTCTTCGGCTTTAATCCGGGTGAAGCGGCGGCTTTAGATCCGCAACATCGGCTGTTTTTAGAATCTGCCTGGGAAGCCCTGGAAAATGCCGGATACAGTTCGGCAACGCCGGAACGTCCGATCGGGGTATTTGCTGGAGTTGGCATGGGCACTTACCTGCTGTATAACCTCAGTCCCAATCCCGGTTTCATTGAATCGCGCGGCTTTTTACCCACACTGGTTGGCGTGGATAAAGATTACTTACCAACCCGCGTTTCCTATAAATTAAATCTCACTGGTCCAAGTGTCAGTGTGGGAACGGCTTGTTCCAGTTCCCTGGTCGCGGTGCATTTGGCTTGCCAGAGTTTGCTGAGTGGAGAATGTGACATGGCATTAGCGGCAGGGGTTGCCGTGAAAGTGCCCCAGGATGGACGTACTCTATCTCCTGATGAAATTATCTCTCCCGATGGTCATTGTCGGGCGTTTGATGCCAATGCCAATGGGACTGTCGGTGGCAACGGGATTGGCGTGGTGGTGTTGAAGCGATTGGAAGATGCGATCGCCGATCGTGATCACATCTATGCGGTAATTAAAGGCTCCGCCATGAATAATGATGGGGCGACAAAGGTGAGCTATACGGCACCCAGCCAGTCAGGACAAGCCAACGTGATTCGGGCGGCTCATCTGATGGCAGAAGTTGAACCGGAAACGATTACCTACCTGGAAACTCACGGCACAGGAACGGCTCTGGGTGATCCGATCGAAATTGCCGCCATGACCCAAGCCTTTCGGATGGCAACGGATCGGACTGGCTTCTGTGCGATCGGTTCGGTCAAAACCAACGTGGGACATTTAGATGCAGCGGCGGGTATTACGGGTTTAATTAAAACGGTGTTAGCTCTGCATCATCGTCAGATTCCACCCAGCATCAATTTTGTCACTCCCAATGCCCAAATTGATTTTGCCAATAGTCCGTTTTACGTCAATACTCAACTGACGGACTGGAACCCGCATGGCATTCCCCGGCGGGCAGGGGTCAGTTCCTTTGGCTTTGGTGGCACGAATGTTCATCTGGTGCTGGAAGAAGCCCCTGTTCTCTCACCAGGAATAACCACATCCCAACAACGTCCCTATCAACTGCTGACACTATCCGCTAAAACAGCCACTGCACTGAAACAGGCAACGATGAATCTCCAGAATCGCCTGAAGCAAGCACCGGAACTGAACCTGGCGGATGTTGCATATACCCTCCAGATGGGACGATGGGAATTTCCTCACCGATGGTTTGCCGTTGCTCAAACAGGGGATGATGCCGTCCAATCATGCACAACACCCCCTGGATCGACGGCCCACGCTGGAGACAACCCAGCCGTGATTTTTATGTTTCCGGGTCAGGGTTCGCAAGCCGTGAATATGGCGCGGCAACTGTATGAGCATGAACCGACGTTCCGGGAGAACTGCGATCGCTGTTTTGCGCTACTGCAAGCCCAGCACAATCTGGATTTGAGGGCAATACTATATCCTGATAGTGCTACTGATAGCCAACCATTGACCCAAACCGCGATCGCTCAACCGGCGTTGTTTGTGGTTGAGTATGCCCTGGCGCAACTCTGGATGTCTTGGGGAGTGCAGCCGCACTCATTTATTGGACATAGCATTGGCGAATATGTCGCTGCCTGTCTGGCAGGAGTTTTCACCCTGGAAGAGGCGTTAAGCCTGGTGACAGTACGGGCACAATTGATGCAGCAACAGCCGCCTGGAACAATGCTGGTTGTGTATTTATCTGCCGATGCGGTGCAGCCATTTTTATCAGATAGCCTCTCCCTGGCAGCGAACAATAGTCCTGCTCTCTGTGTCGTTTCGGGAGCAACCGGCGCGATCGCCCAACTGGAACAGGAGTTAGCAGCACAGGGAATTGATTCCCGCAGACTACATACGTCCCATGCGTTCCATTCACCTATGATGGAGGCAGTAATTGACCCACTGGTGCAACACTTGCAGCAGGTTCGCCTGCATCCACCTCAAATTCCCTTGATTTCCAACGTCACGGGCACCTGGTTGACTGATCAGGAAGCCACCGATCCACAATATTGGGCACAGCATTTACGTCAGACGGTGCAATTCGCTCCGGGCATGGCTGAATTATTGTCGCAACCAGAGGCAATTTTTCTCGAAGTCGGCCCCGGACGGACTCTGGCAACGCTAACCAAACACCAGACCAGCGATCGCCTGATCCTCACCTCTCTGCCCCATCTCCATGAAAAGGTGGATGATGGGCAATTCCTGCTACAAACCCTGGGACGACTGTGGCTAAATGGTGTCTCGATCGACTGGTCAACCTTTTATGCCCACCAATCCCGTTGCCGGGTGCCGTTGCCGACCTATCCCTTTGAACGCCAGCGGTATTGGATTGATCCACCTCAAGCAGCCCCGATCGCGGCAACAACGCTATCTAAACAAACGGATATTGCCGATTGGTTTTATATTCCCGCCTGGAAACGATCCGTTTTACCCCCGATCGCAGCCAGTGATCAAACTCGCTGTTGGGTGGTATTTGTCGATCGCAGTGGTTTGGCAACTGCCCTGATCCAACGGCTTCAGCACCAGGGACATCGGGTGATTCAGGTTCATGCTGGAGAGCAGTTTTGCCAGAGTCAGCCGAATCGTTACACCATTGATCCGGGCGATCGAGATCAGTATGCCGCTCTCATGCAAACTATTCTTGCCTCTGAGCCAAATCCGATTCTGGCTCACCTGTGGACGATCGATCCCGATCTTGCCTGGGCGGATGCTCAAACGCTTGGTTTTTACAGTTTGCTCTACTTAGCTCAAGCTATTGGACAGCAATCAATTGACAATTCAGTTCACATCAATGTGCTTTCCAGCCAGATTCAAGAAATTACTGGAGAGGAAATTTGTCCAGAAAAAGTCACAGTTTTAGGAGCCTGCAAAGTTATTCCTCAGGAATACGCGAATCTTGCTTGCACTCATATTGATGTCGCTATTCCTGCACCAGAAACTTCAACCAGCGAGTTATTGATTGAGCAACTGATTCAAGAAATGCTGATGCAAGCGGCTCAACCCTCTGATCCAGTTATTGCCTATCGAGGTCATTATCGGTGGTTGCCGATTTATGAGCCAGTTCGTCTGGAGGCAAAACATCAATCCACTCCGTTACGATCGCAGGGTGTCTACCTGATTACGGGTGGTTTGGGTGGCATCGGACTGACGATCGCTGAGTATCTGGCAAAAACGGTACAGGCAAAAATTGTCCTGGTCAACCGTTCAACGTTACCTCCTCGCAGCGACTGGCAACAGTGGTTAGCCACTCATCCAGCACCAGACGCAACAACGCTCAAGCTCCAAAAAATTCAAGCTCTGGAAGCGATCGGATCGGAGGTGATGATTCTCAGTGCTGATGTTGCCGATCTGGGACAGATGCAAGCGGCGATCGCGCAGATTCAGCCAATCTTTGGGCAACTTCACGGCATCTTTCATACTGCTGGTGTACCAGGCAATGGCATCATGCAACTGAAAACTCCAGAAATGGTAGCAGCGGTAATGGCGGCTAAAGTCCAGGGTACTCTGGTGCTCAATCAAGTTTGTCAGGATATGCCACTGGATTTTCTGGTGTTATTCTCATCCCATAGTGCCATTTTGGGTGGCATGGGACAGGTGGACTACTGTGCCGCCAATGCCTTCCTGGATGCCTTTGCTCATTCACAAGCGGCGCAAACCCATCATCGCACACTTGCCATCAACTGGGATATGTGGCAGGACGTTGGCATGGGAGCCGATCTGACTCAACTGCCCGATCGCCTGCAACAGGAGCGGTTAGCCGCACTTGAAACTGGTATTGCACCTGAGGAAGGAGTAGCAGCACTCCACCGAATTCTCCAAAGTGGATATCATCAAGTGATTGTTTCAACTAAAGATTGGCAAGCTGTACTGCAACAATCGCTGCAACGAACGATCGCGACAGTAGAGGTAGCCCCAATCACTCCAGAAATCCCGTCAGCCGATCAAACGAGTCATGCGCGATCGCTTCAGTCCACCACCTATGTCGCACCGAGTAATGAGATTGAGCAACAAATCGCTGCGCTCTGGCAAGAACAACTTGGAATTAAGCCAGTGGGAGTGAATGATAACTTCTTTGAGTTAGGCGGACACTCCTTATTAGCTGTGCGGATCGTCGCGCGATTACGAGAGTTGTATCCCGTTGATCTGTCCCTCAAGGTATTGCTATCTGAAGCTCCTACGGTGGCAGGTTTGGCACAGGTGATTGCTGAACAACTGACTCAATTAAACGATGCCGATGAACTGGCGCGAGTTCTAGCTGAGATTGAACAGTTGTCTCCAGAAGCGGTGCAAGCCCAATTAGCCAAGACCTCTGCTAACCCATAAGCTGCGTTGGCATTGTCACTGATTTAAACATTGCTGTGATTGAGGATTGTCTCAATGGAATTCAGTCTATTCTATTTCTCTGGTGATGGCTCCAAGACCGATCGCAATAAGTACCAACTGCTGATTGAAGGCGCGAAGTTTGCCGATCGTCACAATTTTGCTGGAATTTGGATTCCGGAACGGCATTTTGATGCCTTTGGTGGACTCTATCCGAATCCGGCTGTAGCTGGAGCTGCGATCGCCATGCTGACGGAACAGATTCAAATCCGCTCTGGCAGTGTGGTCATGCCCCTGCAACATCCCTTACGAGTGGCGGAAGAATGGGCAATGGTGGATAACCTGTCTCAAGGTCGGGTCAGCCTTGCCTTTGCTCCGGGTTGGCATCCCAATGATTTTGTGCTGTACCCGGAAAAGTACGCTACCAAAAAAGAGATTATGTGGCGGGACATTCAGGTGGTGCAGCGACTTTGGCAGGGTGAAGCGATCGAACTAACTGCTGGAAATGGTAAATTAGCTCAGATTCGGACTTTTCCCAGACCTTTACAGGCACAGCTTCCCATCTGGATTACGTCTCTCTCAGATGATTCCTTTGTGGAAGCAGGCAGAATTGGTGCCAATATCCTCACGTCACCGCTCTATCAAAGCCTGGATGAGATTTTTAGAAAAATTACTCTATATCGTCGATCGCGAGCAGAGCATGGTCATGATCCGCAAACTGGCAAAGTAGCCTTGATGATTCATACCTTCATTGGCAATGACACCCATGTTGTCAAAGCCCAGGTCAAACAACCCTTCAAAAATTATCTCAGAACTCATTTTGATTTAGTGGTGAAGTCAGCCGGAGACTTACGGTTCTCGATCGATCCGAATACGCTCACACCTCAAGATTTGGATGACCTATTAGAGTTCAGTTTTGAGACTTACTTCAATGGCAAAGTCTTGATGGGAACTCCTGCCGACTGCCAGAGTTTGATAGCAAGCTTTCAACAAGCTGGAGTAGACGAAATCGCGGCGTTAATTGACTTTGGTATTGCCTTTGATGCTGTGATGGAGAGCCTAAATTTCCTCAAAGACATCAAAGACATGAATGGTCATTCATCTCAGCCTCAAAGTTTGCAAGCATCTTATTCTTAATTGCTTAGAATTTGACAATGAATCATTTATCGCACCGGATTGCCGCCCTGACTCCAGAGCAGCAAGCCTTATTAAAGCAGCGCCTCAGCCAAAAACCAAATCAGGGATCTCATGCCTGGGGCATCCCGAAACGTCCGCGATCGCCAGAAGCCCAAATTCATTTGCCGGTGTCGTTTGCTCAACAGCGGATGTGGTTTCAAGATCAGTTGGGTCGGAACAGCGCTGTTTCCAATAATATTGCGATTTCACTGCGAATTACAGGTTCTCTTCAGGTCAATGCCTTAGAACAAAGTCTTAAAGCCATTCTGCAACGCCATGAAGTTCTCCGCACAACGCTGCATGTCGTCAATGGCGAACTCACGCAAGTAATCAACTCAATCGATCACTGGAAACTTGCGATCGTCGATCTGCAAACACTATCCAACGATCAACAAGCTTTAGAAGTGCAGCGATTGGCAACGGCACAGGCATGTCAACCCTTCAATTTAGCAACTGATTTATTATTACGGGCAACGCTGTTAACACTCAATGCAACGGAACATATCCTGCTCTTGATCCTGCATCATGTTGCCGCCGATGCCTGGTCGATCGGTGTGTTTTTCCGAGAATTGAGTGCCCTGTATGCCGCATTTTCGACTGGTCAACCGTCACCTTTGGCGGCATTACCGATTCAGTATGCCGATTTCGCAGTGTGGCAACGGCAAACCTTACAGGGTGATTTACTGGCAGAAGATCTGGCATATTGGCAACAGAAATTACACCAGGCGACGGATTTATTACTGCTGCCCAGCGATCGCCCCCGTCCCGCCCTGCAATCCTTCACGGGTAGAACTCAATCATTTCTGCTGCCCAAGCCTCTGACTGAGGCACTGAAGGACTTATCACACCGGGCAGAAGCCACCTTATTTATGACGCTGTTGGCAGCGTTGCAAACCTTACTGTTCCGATATACCGACCAGGACGATATTTTGGTAGGAACCCCGATCGCGAATCGGCAGCAGCCTGAAATTGAACCTTTGATTGGATGTTTTATTAATACACTGGTATTACGAACTGACTTATCAGGGAATCCCAGTTTTCAAACCTTACTTCAACAGGTTCGCACCACAGTTTTAGAAGCATTAGCCCACCAAACCGTCCCCTTTGAGAAATTAGTGGATGAATTACAACTAGCACGAAACTTAACCTATGCGCCATTGTTTCAAGTGATGCTGGTGCTACAAAATGCCTTTTCGATTGAAAATATTGAACTGCCGGGATTGCAGGTAGAACATGAGCGCATTGATAACTATACGGCGCAATTTGATCTCACCTTTCACCTGGTTGAAGCGGATACCGGGTTGATCGGCAAGCTAGAATATAATACCGATTTATTCGATGAATCTACGATCGATCGCCTGATCGGACACTTCCAGACCTTGTTAACCAGCATTGTGGCGCATCCCGATCAACGCTTAGCCGAATTGCCCCTGTTAACTCCAACAGAACAATTGCAGCTACATAACTGGAATCAAACCACAACAGATTACCCTGCTGCTGCCTGTATTCATCACCTATTTGAGTTACAGGTACAAAAAACACCCGATGCGATCGCGGTGATTCAGGGAGAACAGCAGATCACGTACCGGGAACTGAATCAACGTGCTAACCAGTTAGCCCATTATCTACAAAAAATCGGCATCCAGCCAGAAGCTCTCGTTGGCATCTGTGTCGATCGCTCGATCACGATGATGGTTGGATTATTGGGCATTCTCAAAGCTGGCGGGGTTTATGTGCCACTCGATCCCGGCTATCCCACCGATCGTCTGGAATTGATCTTGACCGATGCCCAGGCTGCTGTTTTATTAACGCAACAATCACTTGCAGCGAAATTACCAAAACTGACTACCACAACGATTTTTCTCGACACCGATTGGCATCAGATTACCCACGAAAGTGTGGAGCCTGTTGCATCTCCAGTCCATCCCCATAACCTGGCATATATCATTTACACCTCTGGTTCTACCGGCAAACCTAAGGGGGTAATGATCGAGCACCAGTCCTTAGTCAACTATACAGAAGCGGCGATCGCGAACTATGACATTGGCGTTAGCGATCGCGTTTTACAATTTGCTTCAATTAGCTTCGATGCGGCGGCGGAAGAAATCTTTCCCTGTTTGGCACAGGGGGCAACGTTAGTGTTGCGAACCGACACAATGCTCAGTTCCATGGCAATGTTTCTGCAAGCGTGTGCTGACTGGCAATTGACGGTGCTGGATTTACCCACCGCTTTCTGGCATCAACTGGTAACGGAAATGGTCGCCCAGCATTTAACGCTGCCCGATTCGGTGCGACTGGTGATTTTGGGCGGTGAAAAAGCTTTATTCGATCGCTTCATCCTCTGGCAACAACGGGTCAACTCTTCGGTGCGATTAGTGAATAGCTATGGTCCAACGGAAGCGACGATCGTTACCACCCTGACGGATTTATCCCCCCTGCCACCCGTCGCCTTAGCTGGACAAACGTTACCGATCGGTCAAGCGATCCAGAATGCCCAGACCTATGTGCTGGATGGCGGCTTACAACTTGTCCCGATCGGCATTCCAGGCGAACTATATATCGGCGGCATGGGTGTTGCCAGAGGCTACCTGAATCGACCCGATCTCACAGCCACAGTCTTTATTCCCGATCCATTTAGCCACCTGCCTGGAGCAAGGCTCTACAAAACCGGCGATCGAGTCCGCTATCGAGCCGATGGCAGTCTGGAATTTCTGGGACGCATCGATCATCAGGTCAAGATCCGGGGATTTCGGATTGAACTGGGCGAAATCGAGGCACTGCTAAGTCAGCATGAGGCTGTGCAGGAGAGTGTGGTGATCGAACACGCAGATCCGACAGGAGATAAATGCCTGATTGCTTATGTCGTACCTGCGGCCAGTAACGCACCCACCCCCCAACAACTACGCCAGTTTCTCGAATCCCGGTTGCCAAAATATATGGTGCCAGCCGCCTTCGTATTCCTACCTGTTCTGCCACTCAGTTCCAATGGCAAAGTCGATCGCCCGCAATTGCCGACTCCAGATCTAACGCGATCGCAGGGTGCCACCGCTTTTATTGCGCCCAGAACAACCACAGAAGCCGAAGTTGCCCAAACCTTTGCCGAGGTCTTAAACCTTGAGGCGGTGGGAGTAGAGGATGATTTCTTTGAATTAGGTGGACATTCATTATTGGCAACGAAATTACTAGCGCGATTGCAGTCCGTGTTTCCAGTCACACTCTCGATTGTGGACTTGTTTCAGTTTCCTACGGTGGCAGGTTTGGCTACCTGGATTGAACAAGGCTTGCACCCACTATCGACACCTGCAAAATCCCTGATCAGTCCAGCGTTACGCCGTTTGCCGAGAACACCAGGGATGCCAATTCCCCTCTCCTTTTCGCAGCAATACATTTGGCGAACCCACCAAGCCAGTGCAACAGGTGCAACCCTGAATAGCTCGATCGTGTTGCGTATCACGCGATCGCTCACACCGACTGTCATGGAACAAAGCTGGAATGAATTGATACGTCGCCACGAGATTCTGCGTACTGTGTTTCAGCCAGTCGATGGTCAGCCAATGCAGATCGTTTTACCTACCTTGCAGCTCCCGTTAAGGTATACCGACCTGCAATCGTACCCGGTTGAAGCGCGTGAATCCCTAGCGTTTAATCAAGCGATCGCGATCGCCCAAACCCCTTTCGATCTGGCAACGGCACCGCTTCTACGCATAGCCCTCTGGAAATTCTCGCCGCAGGAGCATTGGTTACTCATTACCATGCACCATCTCATTACGGACGGCTGGTCATTTGGGCTGCTCATCCAGGAGTTAGATACCCTGATCCAGGCATTTTCTCAGGGACAGCCTGCTCCATTACCGGATGTCCCGCTGCAATATGCTGATTTTGCTATGTGGCAGCAACAGGTTTATGACGAGGCCGCGATCGCCCAGCAATTGCACTATTGGCAAGATAAGCTAACCCATCAAGCCCAACCACCAGAACCTTCCTTCCTGACCCAACCTCTATCGAGTAAACAAGCCGCCCATTATTTCACCCAACTGCCAGAAAGCCTTTCGAGTGGTGTCGAGTCTTTAAGCCGGAGGTTGGGAGTCACTAATTTTGTCGTGCTGTTAGCGGCATTTAAACTGGCACTGGCAGCCTGGAGCGGACAGCAAGAAATCTGGCTGGTAACGACGGTTGGCAATCGCACAGTACCGGGGACAGCACAAATGATCGGTTGTTTTATCAATGATGTGATTCTGCGATCGCACCTGGTACCAGAACAGTCCGTCACTACCTTACTTCAATCCCTTCAAGTTAACGTTCAGGAAGCAATTGAGCACAAAGATGTACCGTTAGAACAAGTCATTCAACACACTAACCAGATGGGTTCCTGCCATCTGATGGCAAGCATCACTATCACCTCATCAACCCAGACGATGGCATCCCTGCCGGACTGGGAAATGGTTGAGCTACGCCTCCAACAACAGCAATTAAACGAGATACCATCAGAACTCTTTAGCCATCTCATTCCATTGGAAATTTATGTGGAAATGGCAAAATCGATCGAGATTATTGTGAACTACAGTACAGAGTTGTTGACCATAGAAGAGGTCGATCGTTGGTTTACCCTCTATCAACACATCCTGACTGCTCTTGTAGTTCGTCCTGAACGCCCTTTGAGTGAGTTTTTCCATCTGGCGGCATCATCGGAAATTACAACGCTATCTCAGAGGAAAGGCGGGAATCTCTTCAGTCAAGGTGGCTTGGCGTAATCAGTACCGTTACATCCCCATAGCACCGAACCCAAAATCTCAGCAATTAATCGGATTCAATCCAAACAGTGACAGCCGCCACGGCAATTAGCATTTCATCATTTTTGTCATTCAGGGAGGCGATCGCGCGACCTTGTACCACCATGCCGCCGGATTCTACTGTCAGAGTTTTGCGACCAAACGGTAGTACGGCTAACACGTCATCCGATCGTACCTGTTCGGGATAGGGCACTGCCACCTGCACGTCCACAATCATGTCATTGGGATCGGTTAACCCAGCCACCTCCCAAACTCCCGGTAGGGCATTATGGGCGATCGCATTTCTCACGGCTCTGGCAGCGGCAACCGTGGGTTCCTGTCCATGCTGATCAATTCCCATGCCCATTTCAATCACGAAGCGTTTCCGTCCCATTCTGCTACCCTCTATGGCTTAATGTGCAGGCTGCCAAATTTTGATTGTGCGATCGCAGCTACTACTAAATAAACTTTGCCCATCATAGCTGAAGGTTACTGCTGTCACATCTCCCGTATGTCCAGTTAGCGTAGTAGCAAGCGTTCCAGTTTGCACATCCCAAAGTTTGACGGTTTGATCCTGGCTACCACTGGCTAACCATCGGCTATCCGGACTGAAGCTAACGGAATAAATCGCACTGTGATGTCCAGTTAGGCTGCAAGTGGGGGTACCCGTGACGATCGCGGCATCTGCCCAAAGCTTAATTTCATTGTTACTCCCCCCGGTAGCAAAGTAGCGGCTATTAGGACTGATGGCGATCGTGCTAACGGCAGCATTTTGCCCAACTAATGTTTTTAGGAGTTCCCCCGTTCGCAGTTGATACAGTTTGATCGTTTGATCTTCACTGCCACTCATCACCGTTAACCCATCGGGACTCATGGCGATCGCTAATACGGGGGTCGCATGTCCATGAAAGGTACGAATTAACTCACCGGAATTTAAGTGCCAAAAGCGTACCGTCCCATCTCGGCTCCCACTGACTAAGGTTTGTTTGTCGGGACTGAGGGCAAGGCTGGTGACTCCGGCAGTATGACCATGCAGGGTGCGGAGCAAATCGCCAGTGCGAACATGCCACAGCTTAATGGTATGGTCAGCCCCACCACTTGCCAGAAGTTGACCTTCGGGACTGAGGGCGATCGTCCAAATCGGGGCAGAGTGTCCCGTTAAGGAATAAAACGGTTGACCAGTACGCAGGTTCCAAAGCTGAAGGGTATTGTCCCAACTACCACTGACAAAGGTTTTGCCGTCGCGACTAATGGCGATCGCACTAACGACATTGGTGTGCCCAGTCAGGGTTTGGGTGCAGTGCCAGGAGGGCGGTGGGGGAGGCTGTCTCTTATACACATCT